>JAUIEH010000284.1 GCA_030428405.1 Alphaproteobacteria bacterium | reverse complement strand
GCGGCGAGCAGGCCAATCTGCGCTCGATCGTAAATATTGGCGGGCGCGTTTCGATCTTCGCGTACGAAAACTCGCTGTTTTTCGACGCCAATTCCGACAGCACGGTCACGCGCGAAGCCTCGCGCCTCATCTATGATCAGGTCGAGGCTGGACGGCGCTGGTCGTTCGGCGACCTTTTGCCGATCGCGCGCGATTTTCAGTCCTCGCCCGACATGGCCGGCATTTCGCTGGAGCAGCTCTTTGCGCCCGGCACGCAGTCGCGCACGGTGTCGGCGCGCACGCAACGGACCTTCACCCTGCGCCGGTCATCGGAAATCGACGTGCTGGTCAACGGCGTCATCGTCGAAACCTTGCGCCTGCCGCCGGGCCAATATGACCTCCTCGACTTTCCGCTGACGACCGGCGCCAATGATGTCCAGCTGCGCATCGAAGATGAGACGGGCGCGATCGAGACGCTCGACTTCTCGTTCTTCAATGACCCGACTCTGCTCGGTCGCGGCGCCTCGGAATACGCCGCCGCAGCCGGCATCCTGTCGCAACGCGAAGTCGACGGGATCGACTATTTCACCGACACGCCCGTCTTCACCGGGTTCTATCGCTACGGTCTGACAGACACGACGACCGTCGGCGCCAATGTGCAGGCGACCAGCGAAGCTTGGTTGATCGGCGCCGAGAGCGTTATTGGAACGCCGCTCGGCATTGTCGACATGTCCGGCGCCGCCAGCAGCGCGCAATCAGGCGATACAGGCTTTGCTCTGCGCGCCGCGCACACGATCGTTTTGCCATTCGACGACCGGCCCGGCGGGCGCGTCTTCTCAACGACGGCGGAGTATTACAGCGAAGATTTCGCCACCATCCAGGAGACCACGCCCTCCAACCCGTTCGCCGCCATTCTGGTTTCGCGCTATTCTCAGCCGATCACGCGCACGGTCAATCTGTCCATCGGCGTTGATTATTCGCTTGCGCGCGGCGACGTCTCCGACCGCTACGGCGCTTCGGCCCGCATCAACTGGCAGATAAATCCGCTTACGAATTTCAGCGCGGGCGTGACCTATCTCGACGGCTCCGCCGAAGAGGACAATGACGGCGTAAACTTCTCGTTGCGCCTCTCCCGCACGATCGGCCAGCGTTCCTCCGTGGGCGCAACATATGAAACCGAAAACAATCTGACCAGCGTCGCCTATTCCCGCAGCCCCGAGGCGCCGCTGAACGACTGGTCGCTCGTCGTCAACGCATCACGCGATGATTTCGGCTCCACCGTCAACGGCGAAGCCGCCTATTGGACCAATCGCGGCGAAGCTTCCATCGCGCACGCGACGACCTATGACGACCTCCAAGGCGACATTTCAAGCCAGACCACGACATTGCGCGCCGGCAGCGCGCTGGGCTTCGCCGGCGGACGCTTCGCGCTCGGTCCACGGATGAACGACTCCTTCGCCATCGTCACCGGTCACGAAAGCCTGGAAGGCCGAGACGTTCTGATCCGCGGCGGCATTGACGATCCCGAAATTGCGCGCACGGGCGCGCTTGGTCCGGCGCTCGTGTCGATACCGTCCAATGCGCGCGCGACTATCCCCTTTGATGTCGAGGACCTGCCTGCCGGCTACGACCTCGGCACGGGCACGTTCGAGATGTTGTCCCCCCTGCATGGCGGATATGAGCTCACCGTGGGCTCGGCTTATAACGTCACCGTGATCGCGACGCTGCTGCTTGCCTCCGGCGAGCCCTTGCAGCTTGCGGTCGGCGAAGCGCGCAGCCTCGATGACGAGGACGCCCCCGTCATCCAAGTGTTCACGAACCGCACGGGACGGTTCGGCGCGCCGGGCGTCGGCCCGGGGCGCTGGCGCATCACGTTCGAGGCGCCGCAACGCGTCGTATACGATATTTTGGTCGATCAAGAGGCCGGTCAGCTCGTACGGCTGGGCGAGTTGCGTCCGGGCGCCGAGCAGGTTGAGGAGGAAGCGCGATGATGCGGACCCTGGCTGCAACTCTGTTGCTGGCGTCGATGGGGCTGAGCGGCGCACATGCCGCGTGCGATATTGAATCGCTGACGGTGCGCGGCGCGCGCCTGAATGCCGATTACGACCCATTCTCCTCCAACATTTCCGAACTGCCGATCACGCTGGCCGTGCGCGGCGGCGAAGAGTGCCTCGGCGCGCAGATCGAAATCGCAGCCGAGCCGCAATCCATCGCCGACACAGACGGCGAGACGCTGCAGATCGGCATTGGACGCGAGCGTTTGCGCGCGCGCATCGTGGATGTGCGCAACCGGTCCCTGCTGGCCAGATCGAGCGCTGATCCGTTCGGCTTCGTTCAGCCGATCACCCGGTTCTTGCGCGATGATCAGCTCATCGACGTGTCCCAGCTCGCACTGAATGTCGCGCCGGGCCAGTCCTTGCCGCCGGGGGAATATGCGACGCGCGTGACCTTCCGCGCACGCGCGCGCACCGATGACGGCGCAGTCGGCCGCTCCGCTTCAGCGGAAACCGACATCACATTGCGCGTGCGCCCGGTCGTGCGCGTGGCGCCGCCGGGGCGCTCGGAAATCAATCTGGGCGAACTCAGCCCAGGCGAAGTCAGCGCGCCGACGCGATTCACCGCCTACGCCAATGTCAGCTATAACCTTCTCATCCGTTCACAGAACGGCTGGCTGTTGCAGCGCACCGGCGCGCCCGGCGGCGTGGCCTATCAGCTCATCCTCGACCGCACGCGCGCTCAAGACCGCTCCGGCGATGCGTTCTCCCGCACATTTCCGCGCCCAACGGATGTGCGCCGGCGTCATGACCTGCAGGTGGAAATCACCGATCTCGAAGATCAGCCGGCGGGCGAATATTCCGACTGGGTCACCGTGGAGATCACGCCGCAATTTTTCGGCGACTAGCGCGCGAAAGAGTGACGCAAACGATGCTGGCGAACGCAGTCGCGCCGCCTTGCGCGGTGTGCGCCTTACCTCGCGCTCAGGCCGCTTCGGGCGATGACGAGGACGTCGCGGCGTCCTCGGACATTTGTTCGTTGAGACGCGCATAAGCCTCGCGCGCTTCGTCGACGATGCGCTCCATCAGTTCGGCGATGGTGGGCACGTCATTGACGAGACCGACGGACATGCCGCTCGCGGTCATGCCTTTCTGCATGTCGCCCGTCGTCAGCGTGATCGTATGCATCTGCAGCATCTGCGACATGCGCATCATGTCATAGGTGTTTTTCGGGCCTGACTTGATGACGTCCATGAACAGCTTCAGATAGGGGATGTTCAGTTCACGTGCGAGCGAGAAGGAACTGAAAAACACCGCAATCGGATTAACGCGGCCATTCAGCGCCCGCACCGCAGCCGGCGTCTTCATCACCCGGTTCATGACGCCGTCATATTTGTCCGAAAAGATGGTGTCGGTAATGTCGAGCTCGACGGCCTTGTCCTTGAAATTCTGATGCATGGGGCCTTCCTGGGTCGTCCAGAAACGCGTGCCCATGGAAACGCCCGACGCGCCGAGCGCCAGCGCGCCGACCAGTCCCGTGCCGTCCGCCACGCCGCCGGCGGCGATGACGGGAATGTCGAGCATCTGGGCGAGCCGCCGGATCAGGACGAAGCAGGTGACATCGCCGGCATGGCCCGCCGCCTCCAGCCCCGCCGCGATGACGGCGTCCGCGCCATGCGCCTGGGCGCGCTGGGCGAGATGCTGGTTCGTGACCGAGGCGATGGCCTTGCCGCCATATTCATGCGCAGCCTTCGCGATCCAGTCGCCTTTGCCCATGGAGTAATTGACCACATGGACCTTTTCTTCGAGCATCACCTCGGCATTGGCGCGGCCATTCGGCAGCATCAAAGGCGCATTGCCGCCAAAGGGCTTGTCCGTAAGCGTACGGATTTCCCGGATATATTCGCGCGTCAGCTCGGGCGGGTTTGAACCGCAGCCCAGAACGCCAAGACCGCCTGCATTCGAGACCGCCGCCACCATATTGGGCAGAGCGACGCGTCCCATGCCTGCGTTCAGAATCGGATATTTGACGCCGAAGAGGTCTGTGATGGCGGTTTTCATGGGTTCACCTTTCGCGCGGGCGATCCGCTCAGAAATATTTCGGTTCGTCCCACCATGGGAAATAATCCGGCATGTCGGACGAGACTTTGCAGGGGAAATCCGGTTCGCGCTTTTCAACAAATGAGCGCACGCCCTCTTTAGCGTCGGGGCTCTTGCCGCGCGTGCAGATGCCGCGACTTTCAATGCGGTGGGCCTCCATCGGATGCGCCATGCCGAGACCGCGCCAGGCCATCTGACGCATCAGCGCGACCGAAACGGGCGACGTATACGCAGCGATTTCACGCGCAATCTCACGCGCCTTATCCATCAGCTCCTCAGGCGCAACGACGTCGCGGAA
>JAUIEH010000283.1 GCA_030428405.1 Alphaproteobacteria bacterium | reverse complement strand
CTGGAGACGCGCGCTGGCGGTTCGTTGACGGATGAGCAGCGCGGCGAAGCCGAGGCCTGGGGCGCTGGCTTTGAGGCGCAGCTTTCCGAATGGGCGCCGCCAAGCCTCGAAGTCATGGGCGCTTACCGGTTGGCCGATGTGCCTGAGGAATATCAGGGTCAGCTCGACGCCATCCTCTATATGCGCGCGCTGCATCATCTCAATCGCTATGGCTTTCTGGATCAGGCGGCGGCGGAGAGCTTCGCGCTCCTGCGCTCGGGCGGCGTGGTCGGCGTGGTCCAGCACCGCGCGCCGGAAACCGCGTCTGACGATTATGTCACCGGCGCCAATGGCTATATGCGCGAAAGCGACGTCATTGCGGCGTTCGAAGCTGCAGGTTTCGAGCTGGCGGAGCGTTCGGAGATCAACGCCAATCTGGCCGACACGGCCGATCATGAGGGCGGCGTCTGGATGCTGGCGCCGGCCGGGCGCGCGGAAGGCGCAGACGCTGCGCGCTTCGCTGCGATCGGCGAATCCGACCGCATGACCTTATTGTTCCGCAAGCCGTAGATCGGCGTCATCACGGCGTAATTAGGCTCAGGGGCGCGGCGTTAGTCGACGCGCTGCGCCCCGACCGGTTCAGCGAGGCCGAGCGCGCTGACGAGCTCGGGAATCCACACGTCGTTTTCGAGATCGAAGGTGATGAAGCTCGCCGCGAAGTCGAAAGCGCACCATCCCATGCCGAGATTTTCCGCTTCCTGACGGACCGCGCGGGTATAGCGCGCGCGCTGGTCGATATCGGCCGCGCGAAAGACGCCGAACTCGCCCAGAAACATCGGCATGCCGTGGCGTGCGCCCCAGTTTTCGGCCTGCGCAAACGCGATGCGCATGCGCGCGACATCCACCAGCGAACCCCAATTGCGTCCCAGCGGCGGCGGGTCGTCGCCGAAATCCGCGCCCTGATGGGTGAAGTCGTGCGGCTCGTAAAAGTGAAACGTGCCGACAAGATTGGGGTCGGGCGGCGGCTCAAACCGCAAAAGGCCGTAAACGGAATTCCAATGCGGCCCGCCGACAATGACCGGGCGCTCCGGATTGGCTTGCCGAATGGCGGCGAGGGCCGGGTCCATCACCTCGCGCCAGACTGTTTCATCGAGCGCATCGCGCGGCTCGTTCAAAATCTCGAAAAAGACGCGGTCATTCGAATAGCCGGAAAAGCGTTGGCCGATTTCGCGCCAGATGCCGGCGAGGATGGGAGCGTGTTCGCGCGGGGCGTCCATCAGCTCGATGAAATGATGCACGTCGATGATGACGTTGAGGTCTTCGGCGAGCGCCTGATCGACGACCTCCTGGACGCGATCGAAAAACGCAGGCTCGATAATCACAGGATTGGTCGAGACGAGATGGGCGGACCAGCGTACGGGAAGACGCACCGTGTCGAAGCCCGCTCCGGCGATCAGCGCGAAATGGCGTTCTTCGATGCGATAGCCCCATTCGCCCTCATTGGGTGCATCTAAGGCGTTGGCGACATTGATGCATCTCTGAACGGGAAAGTCGCTGCGCTCCGGCGGCGGCGGGCGGCGCTCCATCTTTGCGGCGTGGTCGTCGGACGCCGCCAGCGCGCCGAACGTCGTCGCTGCGATCAAGGCTGCGCTCAGTGCTGCGCCGATATGGGAACGTTCTTGTTTCATGTTCTTTGCTTGGAGAGCGCTGCACCGCTAGCGGGACAAGCAACTCTTGGTCCATAACTCTCCGCCTTCAACGAGGGGCGCATGTTCTCAAAAGTTCTTATCGCAAATCGCGGCGAAATCGCAGTTCGCGTCATCAAGACCTGCCGCCGGCTCGGTATTAGCACCGTCGTCGTCTATTCGGACGCCGATGCGGGCTCGCGCGCTGTCGAGATGGCCGACGAGGCGGTGCATATCGGGCCATCGCCGGCCGCGCAGAGCTATCTGCGCATGGACGCCATCATCGAAGCGGCCAAGGCGACGGGCGCGCAAGCCATTCATCCCGGCTTCGGCTTTTTGTCCGAGAACGCCGAATTCGCGCGCAAATTGGCCAAAGAGAACATCGTCTTCATCGGGCCCAATCCCGGCGCCATCGAAGCCATGGGCGATAAGATCACGTCCAAGGAAATGGCCAAGAACGCGGGCGTCAGCACCGTGCCCGGCCATATGGGCCTGATCGATGACGCCGATCACGCGGTCAAGATTGCGGGCGAAATCGGCTATCCGGTGATGATCAAGGCCTCCGCCGGCGGCGGCGGCAAGGGCATGCGCGTGGCCTATTCCGACCAGGAAGCGCGCGAGGGCTTTCAGTCTGCGAAGAACGAAGCCAAATCCTCATTCGGCGATGATCGCATCTTCATCGAAAAATTCGTCGAAAGCCCGCGCCATATCGAAATCCAGGTGCTCGGCGACAAGCACGGCCACATCATCCATCTCGGCGAGCGCGAATGCTCCATTCAGCGCCGCAACCAGAAAGTCATCGAGGAAGCGCCGAGCCCCTTTATCGACGAGGCCACGCGCAAGGCGATGGGCGCTCAGGCGATCGCGCTCGCCAAGGCGGTCGACTATGACAGCGCCGGCACGGTCGAGTTCATCGTCGACAAGGACAAGAATTTCTACTTCCTCGAAATGAACACGCGTCTGCAGGTCGAACATCCCGTCACCGAGATGATCACCGGCCTCGATCTGGTCGAGCAGATGTTGCGCGTCGCGGATGGCGAAAAGCTCTCGCTTAATCAGAAGGCGGTCAAATTCAACGGCTGGGCGATTGAGTGCCGCATCTACGCTGAAGACCCGTATCGCGGTTTTCTGCCCTCGATCGGCCGGCTCAACCGGTGTCGTCCGCCCGCTGAAGGCAAGCTCGAGGGCGCGACCGTGCGCGTCGATTCAGGCGTCGAGGAGGGCGATGTGATTTCGCTCTTCTATGATCCCATGATTGCAAAACTGGTCACGCACGGACCTGATCGGCGCACGGCGATTGACGGCGCGCTGGCCGCGCTCGACCGCTATGACATCGCCGGCATTCAGGACAATCGCCCATTTTTGTCTGCGCTTTTGTCCCAGGAGCGCTTCCGCCAGGGCCGGCTGACCACGGGCTATATCGCCGAAGAGTTTCCCGACGGCTTCTCCGGCGCAGAGCTCAGCGCGGACCAGCGAAAGCTGTTCATCGCCGCAGCCGGCTATGCGCACGCGACCTTGCTGGAACGCGCGTCGAAAATCTCCGGACGGATCAATTCCCGCACGCCGCCCGAGCGCGAGAAGTGGACCGCCATCATCGAGCGCAAGCTTCATCCTTTCGAGATCGATCGCGAAAACGGTCGCGCCGACATCATGCTCGAAACCGCGCATGACCGGTTCATGATCGAGACCGACTGGCGGCCGGGCGAGACCTTGTTTGAGGCGCGCATTGACGGCGTCGCCGTCGCTCTCAATCTCGAGCCGCAGCGCGAAGGCTACGCCGTGAGCCGGCGCGGCGCGCGCGCCCATGTCATCATCGCGAGCCGGCGAGCGGCGGAATTGCATGCGCTGTTGCCGGAAAAAGAAACCGCCGACGCCGGCAAAACCATCGCCAGCCCCATGCCGGGCCTGATCGTCTCAATCGACGTTGAAGCGGGTCAGGAAGTCGAAGCCGGCCATCCGCTGCTTGTGGTCGAGGCCATGAAGATGGAGAACGTCATTCGCGCCGAACGTTCTGGCGTGGTGAAATCCGTCGAGGTCGAAGCCGGCGCCAGCGTCGCCGCCGATGACGTCCTCGTTGAGTTCGAATAGCTAAAGGCGCGATGCGAGGGTGTGAGTTTGGGCGTCTTGTTCAATCCGTCAGGACGCATTGACCGCCTTCAGTTCTGGTCGGGCTTTTTGTTCTTGCTGATGATCGGAGCAGCGCTTGCGGTCACGCAAAAGCGCGTGCCTGAGGCGTTCGACACGATCCTGTTGGGCGCGATCATCACCAAGTTCTGCTTCTACTGCGTCTTTGCCCAGCGCTTTCGCGATCGTGGGCTGCGCGGCGCATTCGCCTTCATTCCGCTCGGCCTCGGCGTTGTCTGCGCGCTGATCGCCGCTTCCGCTGCGCTGACGGCGCAATATGTGCCGATTTTTCAGGAAATCGCGGCCGAGCGCGGTCATCCCGCTGAAACCCTCGTTGATCTTGAACAGGCCATGCGCGCTGATCCCGGCATTGAAGAGGCTGCACAAAGGCGTGTGGGGGAGCCGGATGTTGTGCGCGCGACCGTGCGCGGGCTCGCCGCGCCCAGCTTTCTGGCGTTTTGGGCGGTGGCGTTCGCGTCGTCGTTTTGGGCGGTTGGCGCGCCGCGTCCGCGCCCGTCGAGCTGAGCGAAGTTTCAGTTTCGATTTCCCGCCAGGCTGGCGTTTCTTTGACTCGTGCGATTTTGCAC
>JAUIEH010000282.1 GCA_030428405.1 Alphaproteobacteria bacterium | reverse complement strand
GGCCGCACAACCATCATCGAAGCAAGCCGCTTCCCAGTCCCGGAACTGCTCGTCGCCTTCCAGCGCGTCAGGATCGATGCCGGTGGGGCCCGACGCGACGTCGCTTTGCGCATTCGCCGCCCCATCCGCCGGCGCTGCGGCGGCGAGAGCAGGGTGTCGCGGCCCGTCGAGCAATGCGCGCAATTCCGCCACGCGCTCGCGCGTGCGCGTGATGGCGCAGGCGATTTCCCACGCGCCCGCGTCGACATTGCGCGCAGCGATTGCGGATTCGAGCCGGCAGGCTTCCTCGCGATAGGTTTGAAACGCGATCGCGGCGGCTTGCAGGCGCAGCGCGGCAGCGGAGCGGCCTTGCGCGGCGTCGATTTGCGCCGCGGTCAGCCGGATCGCCTCGCGTGTCGCCGCCAGTTCGGCGTCAGCGCTCTCCAGCTGCGTGCGCAGACAAGCGCGCGCCTGGATCAGATCGCCTTGAGCTGTCAGGCATTCTTCGAGCGGCTCCGCGCTCGCCGCGCCGGCGCTCGAGAGCGCCAGAAAAGCCGCGACACATCCGGCTCGCAGATACGGCCTCATGACATCTCCTGTGCATGTCTACATGCGCGATCGCAGTCTGGCGTCGACCATGCGCGCAATCTTGTCCAAAACGCGTCAATTCCGCGGGAACGACGCTCGCGATCTGTTGGCCCGGTTGAATGTTACCGCTACGCTCCGAAGCTTCAAATCGAGGATGACCGATGGCCCTCACCGAAACGCCGGCGGCGGAGCTGGGCGCGGCCGCGCCGGACTTCACGCTGCCCGACGCCGACGGCCGAACCTACGCCCTTAGGGATGTCGCTGGCGAGCAGGGTCTGGTGGTCGCGTTCATCTGCAATCATTGTCCATACGTCATTGCGTCGATAGAGCGCTTCGTCGCCGACGCTAGGCGCCTGCAAGCCGCCGGGATCGGCGTCGTCGCGATCATGCCTAATGACTGGGACTATGCGCCCGATGACGCGCCCGAGCTCATGCCGGCGTTTGCGCGCATGCATGATTTCTCCTTTCCCTATCTGGTCGATGAAAGCCAGGACGTCGCGCGCGCGTTCGGCGCGGTCTGCACGCCGGATTACTACGGCTATGACGGCGATCTGAAGCTGCGCTATCGCGGCCGGCTTGATGAGGGGCGGACATCGGCGCCGCCGGCGAATGCTGCGCGCGAGTTGCGCGACGCCATGCTGATGGTCGCAGAAGGTGGCCGCGCGCCGGCACGTCAGCTGCCTTCGATGGGCTGTTCGATCAAGTGGCGGTCATGAGCAGCGCCGTCGCCCAGACTGGCGTTCAGCTTCAATACGGCCCGGCCATGCGCGCGCTCGTCGAGGGCGTTGTCGCGTCTCACGCCGCCGTCAACGCTGAACAGGCCGTCATTGCGCTTAAAGCGATCGGACGCGGCGCCCCGCTTGATGAGCTGGTCGAACCGAGCTCGCGCGCGCTATTGCCGCCGATTTTCGCAGCTCTGCGCGCCGAGATTCAGGAGGAGCTCAATCGCTGGGTCGAGCGGACCGAAGCGCCCGATGACGAAATTCGACGCGCGCTGAACCTGGTCGAAAAAAGCGCAGCGCTCGAACTCGAAGAAGCCTGCAGAATGCTGCAGCCCGGCGCCACCGGCCCCGAGACCGCGCTCGCGCTCTTTCTTGAAGTGGCGCGCCGCAATCAGGCGTTTGAAGAGGATCTGATTGCGCGCGATATCGGCTGGGCGACAGCGCGCTATGCGTTCGCCGCCGGCGATGCGCTCAAAGACGATATCGCGCCGGTGCGGCTGTTGTTCAGCGGCTGATCGCGGGCGCCGATCTGAACGAAGAAATGCGCCGCATTCTCACGAATGGACGCTGCTTAAGTCATTGAAAAAAGACGCGGCGACCGTCCCCCCGGTCGCCGCGCTTTTTTTCGATCAGCTGCCCCGGATCAGGATCCGGATCAGGATGCTGAACACGATCGCGCCGATAAGCGCCGTCAGCACCATGTTCAGATAGCCGGCATATTCGGCGAAGTCCTCAGGCAGCGGGATCATCGCGCCCAGGTCGATGCCGAGATACATGAACAGCGCGCCGCCGAGGAAGCCGCCGATCATGCCGAAGATGAGGCCGAGAAAGCCGCGGCCTGAGAATAACAGCCCGCCGACAAAGCCGGTGATGAGCCAAATGATAAGAGTGAGAACGGCGATATCGCCGAGCACTGGAATGTTGATCGAGCCAAGATCTGGCATCAGGTCCCTCCCGTAACGGACGCCCACGAGCATTTACGTTATTAGGGATTGAACCGGCAGTCGAATGAAGAATTCGCGCCAGCTGCGCTTTACCGCATGTTTCTTCCCCAATCGGACCGTCTTGCGCCGTGAAATTTAAGAATGCCGCGCAAGGGTTCGCCTGAGGCGCGCGTTTCACGCGCCGCGGGGCGAGAGGCTAGGTCGTGCGCGCTGTTTCGACGCGGCAGCGCGGATGCTGGCCGGGCCGCATGGTCATCTCCGGCGTGCCGATCAGGTTCTCGCCGAGACTGTTTTCCTCTTCGGGGGCGAGCTGAATGTCCGGCGCGTCGGCTTCGTTTTCGCCACTGAGCGGCGGCGCTTCGCCAGAATTCTCGTCAGGTCCAGCGTCCGTGGTCGACGCGCGCGCTGATTCCTCAGGCGCGTCCGGCGTCAGTTCCTCTTGGGCGAGCGCGGCTTGAGCCAGGCCTCCGGCGCATAACGCAACGAGGATCAGCTTGGCGTTCATCGTCCTTCTCCCTCATCGCGCCCGTTCTGCGGCGCGTCATCTGCGTCCTGCACCGCAGCCAATGCGTTGCGCAGGCCGGGACTGTCCGCGCCATTGTCATCGGTTGGCGGCGACAGTGCGAGCAGGAAAACGATTTCGCGCGCGTGCAGACGCAAAGCTGCGCTGCGCGCTGAAGCTGCGCCGTGGCCGGACGACAATGTGCTGTCGAGCAAAATCACGGGCGCGCTGGTGGTGCGATCTCGCAGCCGCGCCGCCCATTTCGCCGCATGCCATGCGGGTGCGCGCGCATCATTGCGCCCTGTGCTTGCAAATACATGCGGGAAAGCCTGCGCACGCACGCCGTCATAAGGCGAAAGCGCCAACATGGCGCGATAGGCCTCTGGCGCGGCCGGATCGCCCCATTCGTCATATTCAAACGTCGTCAACGGCGCGGCAGGGTCCTGCATCGCTGTGACGACGTCGAGAAAGGGGGCGGCCAGAACAAGCCCGCGAAAGAGTTCAGGGCGCTGGTTCGCCGCCGCCGCCGTCATCAGCGCGCCTGCGGAAGCCGCTCGCGCAAACAGGCGGTCGGGCGCGGTATAGCCGTCAGCGATCAAAGTCTCGGCGACTGTGATGAAGTCGTCGACGCGCCGTCTTGCATGTTCGCTGCGGCCCGCATCGCGCCACGCTCTGCCGCGCGCGCCGCCGCCGCGGACATGCGCGATGGCGACGATGAAGCCGCGGTCATAGAGCGACGTTAGCCAGCTTGCGAAACTTGGATCAAGCGTGTGTCCGTATGCGCCATAAGCCGTCAGCAGGAGCGGCTGGGCTTCGTCGGTCGTGCGCATGTCCGCGCGCCAGGCGAGCGTGACCGGAATGGCCGCGCCGTCGGGCGCTCGAATGTCGATGCGCTCGGTCACATAGTCGGCCTCCTCGAAGCCCGCGCCGATCTCGTCCTGACGCAGAAGCCGCACGGCGCCGGCGTCGAAGTCATATTCGTATACTGATGCAGGCGAGATGAGCGATTCAGCGCCAAAGCGCAGAAAGCGCGCGGAAGGGTCCGGATTGACCACTTCGCGCGCCACGCCGGTCACGGATATCGTGCGCGCTGAGCCGCCCTGAGGAATATCGGCGAGATGCGCGCCGTCGAAGCTGATGAGCTGGATATGCGAGGCTGCGTCGATGCGCTCCTGCAGCGCAATTCTGTCTTCAAACAGAATGAAGTTCTCGAGCATGACGTCGTCGCGAGGCGCGATGATTTCACGCCATTGCGCGGTCGGCGCGTCATAGTCTTGAGCTGACACGAGCCTGAAATTCGGCGCGCCGTCATTGGTCAGCATCCAGAACGCATCAGCGAAATGATCGATGCGGCTCAGCCGGCCGGGCGCGCGCGCAGCGACCAGCGCGGGGGCCGCGTCGTCGTCATCGGCGTCGATCAGGCGGTGCTCGGCGCTCTCCCAGTTGCAGGCCGTTGCAATGATGTAGCGGCCAGAGCGCGAGCGGCCAAGCGTCAGGAAGAAGCGCGGATCCGTCTCTTCATAGACAAGTTCGTCTTCACGCTCTGGCGCATCGAGATTTCGGCGCATCAGCCGATAAGCGCGCAATGTCTCGGGCTCCTGCGCGAGGTAGTAGAGAACGCGCGCGCTGTTCGAGAATGCGAA
>JAUIEH010000281.1 GCA_030428405.1 Alphaproteobacteria bacterium | reverse complement strand
GTCATCTGCCGCCGGGGCGCGGAGGCCGATCGCGCCCGCGCCGATCTCACGCAGGTCGAAATCGTCATCGCGGAAGGCGCAGCGCACGAAGTCATGTTCGAGCGCCTGGAGGATACGGGCGTCCTCTTGAACTGGCGTGTCGCGCCTGACGCGGACGTACCGACTTTGCTCGCCGCGGTGTCGGCCGGCGAGGAAGCCTGCACGATCGTCGATGAGCGCGAGTTCGCGCTGAACCGGCGCTACTTTCCCGATCTGCGATCCGTCGAGACACTGCCGGGCGGCCGTCAGCTCGCCTGGGCGCTGGGCCCGCGCCAGGATTCAGCCAGCGCGGCCTTGTCGCGCGATCTGGAGGACTGGTTTGAAGCCGACGGCGCAATGCGCGCCGCAAGGCTGGAAGAACGCTATTTCGGCTTCCGCCCCGAAGAGATCGGCGAGGCGCATGCGGCTGCTTTCCGCAACGCCGTTGAGCGCGCATTGCCGCGCTATCGTCCTTTGTTCGAGGCCGAAGGCGAGCGCCATGACGTGCCTTGGACGCTCCTTGCAGCGGTTGGTTATCAGGAAAGCCACTGGAACCCGACGGCGACCAGCCCGACGGGCGTGCGCGGCCTGATGATGTTGACGCGACCAACCGCGGCGGCGCTGGGCGTGTCCGACCGGCTCGATCCTGAACAGGCGGTCGAGGGCGGCGCGCGCTATCTGCGCCGTCTCTATGAGCGCTTTGAAGGCCGCGTGATCGCGGAGGACCAATGGTGGTTCGCCGCCGCCTCTTACAATATGGGCTACGGACATGTGACGGACGCGCAAAATCTCTTACAGACGCGCGGCGGCGATCCCGCGTCCTGGGCCGAGGTCCGGGAAATCCTGCACGAATTGGAAGACCCTGAGGTCTATCGCGGTCTGCATCACGGCTATGGCGCGGGCCGTCAGGCGCAGGATTATGTCCGGCGCGTGCGCGATTTCGCCGATGTGCTCGACCAGCGCTATTCCGCGCCCGCCGCCTCATTGAGCCAGGCCGACCGCGACGCCGAGGCCGCCGGCGCCGGCTAAGCGCTGTAGGCGTCGATTGCCTGGAACACGGATGAAATCATCTCGCGCTCAAACGAGCTGAGATCGGGCCGCCAGACATCAAAGATCAAAACGACGCGGGTTTCATCGCTGTCGTTCCAGGCTTCGTGCTCGATCGAATCGTCGAACACCAGAGCTTCGCCCATCGTCCAGGGGCGTGTGTGATTGCCGACCCGGATGGCGCAATCACTCGGAATGATCATCGGCAAATGGCAGATGAGGCGCGTGTTCATGCGCCCCGTATGCGGAGGAATGCGCGTGCGCGGCGTCAGTTTCGAGAACAGAATGGACGGGCTGTTATTGGGAATGTTCGCCAGCGGCGCCTTGGAGATGACCTCATAAGTCTTCGGGCAGCGGGCGATGTTCTCCTCAATAGGTGAACCATTCTTTACAAGGAAAAACGCCGACCAGTCGCTTGACCCGAGAAGTCCTCCATGGTCGCGATCCTTGGGGCTCGTGTCAGCTTCGACATAAGGCGTGAACACGCTTTCATCGCCAAGCACGCCTAAGAGCTCTTTACGGATAATATCGCTCGCCGCCTCGATTTCGGGCAGCCAGTCAAACTGTGCGCGCTCCCAAAACTGCACGGAGGCAAGCTCGGGAAAATAGAAATTCAGAGGGGCGGAGACGTAAGCCTGTTTCTTGCCGAGCAGGATGTCGAGCGCTTCTTCGACGCGCGCGCCTTTCGTGTCGTCGCCAAGCCCGGCCGATTGCAACGCGCCTCGTAAATGGCTTTCAAATTGTGAGGCGTAGCGATCGCTTGCGGTCTTGGCGCGATGCAGCTCGCGCATCAGGTCCGGCGGGATTTGCATGTTGGGCTGCACCTGACGCAGGGCGGCGCGGTACTCGCCGGCTGCGGCCCGATCTTCACCGCGTGCGGACAAATCATCCGCCTTCATGATGAGCGCGCGGATATTGCGCGGGTCGATCGACAGCGCCATCTCGACCGCCGTCAGCATGGCCGTCATGTCGCCGAGCGCGCGGCAGGCATATGCCAGGCCGAGCCAGGCGCCGAGATCGTTCTGTGCGCGCTCGGTCAGCGCCTCAAACGCTTGACGCGCGCGCGCCGCGTCGCCTGCGTTCAGCGCCTGAGTCGCGGCGTTTGCGAGGTCGGCGTTGCTCATGGAGGGAGAGACCATCGCCGCCTCTATGCGTCAGTGCGCCTGACGCGCAGGAGGATTTCCTGCGCGAGCGAGGCCAGCGGTTTGCCGTTGAGGTCGAAGATCATGCCGCGCGACATGCCGCGTCCGCCGCCGGTCCACGGGCTCATCACTTCGTAGAGATGCCATTCGTCTGCGCGGATCGGCGCGTGAAACCAGATCGAGTGATCAAGGCTCGCCATCATGAACTTGCCGACATCGCCCGGCCCGGCATGGGGGCGGCGCGCAGCCATGGCGAGCCACATGTCCGAGGCGTAGGCGATGGCGCAGACTTGGCGCTCCGCCTCAAGCTCCTTGGCGCTTTTGATGCGCAGCCAGAAGGTCAGGCGGCCATCAGAGTCCTTCGCAAGAAGCTGTTGTTCTGGATCGGTCGGGCGGATTTCAACGGCGCGCTCGCGTGAAAACGCCTTGCTGACGACAGGGTCCATCGCATCGCCGAACTGCTCGGCCAGACCAGCAAGGTCGAGAAGGCCGTCGGGCGGCGGCGGCTCGGCTGAAGGGCCGACGACGTGGTCCAGGCCGTGATCCTCGCGCCGGTGAAATGACGCTTCCATGTGAAAGATCGGCGAGCCGTTCTGCAGCGCGGTGACGCGGCGCGTCGAGAAACTGCCGCCGTCGCGCGTGCGCTCGACCTGATAGATCACCAGCCGGTCGCCCGCGCCTGGCCGAAGAAAATAGCCATGCATTGAGTGAACCGGACGCTCGGGCTCGACCGATGAGACGGCCGCCTGCAGCGCCTGAGACAGAACCTGCCCGCCGAACAGCGCCTGGTTCATGTTGATTTCGTTGACGCGGTTTCGAAACAGATCGGTGTCGATCCGTTCCAAATCCAGTAATGGTTTGATGTCCAGGCCGTCCCATTTGGACGGCTGAGCAAGGTCTACGGCGTGTCGTGTCATATATCCGGCTATCCGCGAAAGGCGCGGCGACTTTAACGGCGCGCGCGTGCGCATACACCCCCGGCGCAGACGCTGTCTTGCCGCAAGCAGCGCGCTTGGGCATGACCTGACCATGGATGCGCGCAAATTCTCCGTCGCCCCTATGATGGATTGGACCGACCGCTGGTGTCGTCGGTTCCACCGTCTTTTGACGAAGCGCGCCTTGTTGTTCACCGAGATGGCGGTCGACAAGGCTGTCATTCATGGCGACCGCGCGCGTCTGATCGGCTTCAGCGACGAGGAACATCCCGCAGCGCTTCAGCTTGGCGGCTCTGAGCCTGACAGTCTGGCTGAAGCTGCGCGCATCTGCGCAGAGTTCGGCTATGACGAAATCAATCTCAATGTCGGGTGTCCCTCCGACCGTGTGCAGGATGGCCGCTTCGGCGCGTGCTTGATGCGCGAGCCTGAAACGGTCGCGCGCGCGGTTGAAGCCATGCGCGCCGCCGCCAATGTTCCGGTGACGGTCAAATGCCGCATCGGCGTTGATGAGCAGGACCCGGCCGAGACGCTGCCGGCATTCATGCGCGTCGTCGCGGACGCCGGCTGCTCCGTTTTCTACGTGCACGCGCGCAAGGCGTGGCTGCAGGGACTTTCTCCGAAAGAGAACCGGGACATTCCTCCGCTGGACTATGCTATTGTGCGTGAGCTGAAAGCTGCGCGGCCCGAGCTTGAGATCTATCTGAACGGCGGACTGCGCACGCTTGATGACGCGATGCGCGAAGCCGAAGGGCTGGAAGGCGTGATGCTCGGCCGGGCGGCCTATCAGACGCCGCGCATGCTGGCTGATGTCGATGCGCGCGTGTTCGGCGATGCGGCGGCGGCGGCGGCGGATCCGCGCGCCGTCGCGCACGGACTAAAGCAGATCATCGAAGAGGCTATGGCGGCCGGCCGCACGCCACATGCGGTGACGCGCCACGCGCTCGGCCTGTTTCATGGCATGGCGGGCGGGCGCCATTGGCGCCGCGTGCTTTCGACCGAGGCGATGAAGCCCGGAGCACGCGCCCACGTCATCGATCAAGCGCTCGCGGCGATGGATGACGCCGAGCGCGCAACGCGCGCGGCCTGACCGACGCGCTAATCCGCGGCGGGCTCCGATACGGTCAAGACAGCGTCAGCGCCGATCGCTTCCGCGCTCTCCACGCCGACCCAGACGTCATAGACGCCGGTCAGCGGCGCATCGAACACGATGCGCGGCTCGGGGGCTTCACCGTCATCGACATTGCAAAACCACTCCGCATCC
>JAUIEH010000280.1 GCA_030428405.1 Alphaproteobacteria bacterium | reverse complement strand
CGCGCCGACAGCGTGCCGGAGAATTCGGGCGCGGCGAGCCGGGCGCCGACGACGGCCCCTGAAATCGCGGCTTCCGCGGCGGTCAGCTCCGTAACCTCGGCGTGGATATAGGCGCCGCTCAGCCCGAGATAGAAATTGTCGAACGGTTCCGCGGCGATTTCGAACTCGACGCCCTGGCTGACGGCGGCTCCGATATTCGTCGCGAACTGAACAGAGTCGGAGATCCGGTTGGCCTGGACCTGAATGTCGCTCCAGTCGATATAGAACGCAGCCAGATTGGTGTTCAGCCGACCGCCGAGCCAGCGGCCTTTGACGCCGAGCTCAAAATTGTTCAGGCGATCGGAATCCGCGCCGTCAGGGATGACGATGTCCGTAGGATCGGTTGCGCTGACCTGTCCGGCGCGCGCATTGACCACGGGCGCGCGGAAGCCGGTCGAATAGGTCGCATAGGTCGTGATGTTGGGGTTGGGGCTGTACGACAGGCTCAACCGGTAAGACGCGCCCGTATCTTCAGCACGCAGGCCAGATCCTGAGGCGACGGGCGTGATGGTCAGCGGCCCGGACAAGCCGAAGAGCGCTCTTGTCAGATAGTTGCTCGTGAAGCCGCCCGGATTGACCGTTGTCTGAACGTCGGTGCCGCCATAGCGCGCACCGGCCGTCACCCAAAGGTCGTCCGTGAAGCGATAAACGAGCTCGCCGAATATGGCCTGTTCGTTGATGTCGGTGTAGTTGGAAAAGCGCTGATAGTACTCGTCGGGCAAGCCGGTGATGCCGCGTGCGGCCAAAAATTCCGGCGTCGAACGATAGCGGAAATCGACGTCGCGCCGCTTGTCGAAGTAAAAGCCGCCAATGACCCAGTCCCAGCGCCCGCCCGGTTCGGAAACGAGGCGAACTTCTTCGACCAGGATGTCGTCATAGGCGTCGGCTTCAAGCGCGAAGGGAATGGCCTGGTTGAACGTGCCGGCGATGTCGACATGGAAGAGCTGGTCGTAATTGCTGTAGGTCGTCGAACTGGTCAGCTCCGCGCCGCCGAAATCATAGGTTATCGTTGCGTTATAGACGTCCAGGAAGGAGTGGAAGAGGTCAGGTCGGTCGGACAGGCGAACAAAGCGACCACGCGTCGGGTTGATCGTCGAGGAGTCCTGCGGCTCGCTGTCTTCGGTTTGCGCCATCAGTCGCACCGTAAGGCGCGGGGTCACTTCGGCGAGGAAGATCGCGCGACCGCCCAGGCTTTCGAGCGTGTTTGAGTTCGAGATGCCCGTACCGATATTATCCGTATAGCCTTCTTCGTTGCGGTAGAAGCCGACCAAACGCATGCCGACGCGGTCCTCGACCAGCGGCACGTTCACCATCCCGTTATAGCGCTGACGAAGAGAATCTCCCGCCGTCTGACCGATATCGACGAGGAAGGAATAATCGAACTCCGAAAGCTCCGGGTTTCTCGTCAGAATACGGACAGCGCCGGACAGCGAACTTGAACCGAACAGCGTGCCTTGGGGACCGCGCAAAAACTCCACGCGTTCAACGTCAAACAGTGTCGGGTCAAGGATTGTGGAATTGCCATTCGCAGAGATCGGCAGCTCGTCAATATAGACGGCGACAGGCGCTTGCAGACCGGCGCTATAGCCATTTGTGGAAATGCCGCGCGCTGTGAAATTGTTGAAATTGGCGGCGGGCCGGTTGAGCACGACGCCCGGCGTTTCAGCGAGCCCCTCATAGCCGACGGCGCCGCGTTCGGACAGCTCGGCTTGAGAATAGGCGCTCACGCTGATCGGCACATCCTGCAGCGATTCCTCACGCCGCGTCGCCGTCACGATAATCGTCTCTCGTCCGTCATTCGCGGAGGAGTCTGCGGTGTTCTCATCAGTTTGAGCGAAAGCGGGACCGGCCAAAGCTATGGTCGATACGGACGCCAGTAACGTTTTGAACAAATTCATTTAGTCCCCTCCCCGAAAGCACCGGTCTTCGCGCCGACGCTGCAGCTCAGCAAAGGGAAGTTACGCGCGAAAGTCAACATTAACTATCACGAGCGTGAATATCTTTGGCGGCGCTCTGCCTAGGCAGCGATTATGTCAATCGTTTCGGGCGAATGACGGAATTTCAGCGGCGATGAGCAGGGTAGGGAAGTGATCCGGTTTGCTGGACGCGCGCGCCGGCGCGCGCGGTGGGTGTCGCAGACGGCGCGGTGGGCGTCAGGCTTGGCTCATTGTGCCGCTGGTTGGCCGCCATGGCGGAGATTTCTACGTTGACGAACGCTCGTTCAGCGCGGTGGATACAAGCTCGTTGCTGGCGAAATCATCCGTCAGAAAAAGCTGTCTCCTGGCGATGAAGGCGGCCTGACGGGCTCTTGCCTTTTCGGGGTGCCGCATTCTGAGTTTTGACGCGGAGAATGATCGCAGGCGCCTTATTGTCCATGCTGCGCTTGATAGACCGGAGGCGCGTTCGCCAAGCCAGACAGGCCGCGCTCTGAACTCTATCTGGCGATCAAGTATGTGATGGAGCTGCCCGGAGACGTCGTATTTTATCCGGCATGGCCACTAGCCGAGCAAGGGAGGCGAGCGCCGTGAACGCTGAGACATCACAGGCCGCGCCCCAAGGCCGGGTCGTCGTATTGAGCGTGCTCATTCTTGCGTACACGTTCAATTTCATAGATCGCACGATCATCTCGACCATCGGTCAGGCCATCAAGGAAGACCTCGCGCTGACCGACACCGAGCTAGGCCTGCTCGGCGGGCTGGCCTTCGCCGTCTTCTACACAACGCTCGGCATACCGATCGCGCGCTTGGCTGAACGGCGCGAGCGCGTCACCATCATCAGCGTTGCGACTGCCATCTGGTCGATTTTCACGGCGCTATGCGGGCTGGCGCAGAACTTCTTCCAGCTTATCCTGTTACGGATTGGCGTGGGTGTGGGCGAGGCGGGTCTGTCGCCGCCGGCGCACTCTTTGATCTCGGACTATTTCGAGCCCGAAAAGCGCGCGACCGCGCTTTCGATTTACTCGCTCGGCATCCCGCTCGGCGTGATGTTCGGCGCGATCGCGGGCGGCTGGATCGCTGAGCATCTGAGCTGGCGTCACGCCTTCGTGCTGGTCGGCCTGCCGGGCCTGCTCGTCGCCCTGGCCGTGAAGCTTCTGGTGCGCGAGCCTGCGCGCGGGCGCTGGGACAAAGGCGGCGCGGCCGCGACGGCGCCGAGCTTCGCCACGGTCCTGAAGCGCCTTTTGGGCGATTGGGGGCTCGTGCACATGCTCGCCGGCGTCACGCTGGTGTCGATGGCGGCCTACGGCGTCAATCAGTATTCGGCGCCTTACTTCATCCGCGAGTTCGGGCTGTCATATTCCGTTATCGGAACGGTATTTGGTCTGGTGGTCGGGCTGTCCACCGGCGTCGGCACGCTCCTGGGCGGCGTCATGACGGACTGGGCGGGCCGGCGCAGCGTCAAATGGTATGCGCTGGTGCCGGCCATAGGCGTCGCCATCGCGTTTCCGCTTTATGCGCTCGTTTACATCGCGCCGTCCTGGCAGATGGCGGCGTGGCTGATGATCATTCCCGGCATTTGTCATTTCACCTATGTCGGCCCGTCATTCGGCGTCGTTCAAAACGCAGTCGAGCCGCGCATGCGCGCAACGGCGGCGGCGATATTGTTGTTCGTTGTCAATTTCGTCGGGCTTGGTTTCGGTCCGCCATTGGCGGGCTGGTTCATCGATCAGTTCAGCGCGGGCGCGTTTTCGATGTCGGATGCGGGCGGCTTTTTCGAGCTGTGTCCGGGCGGCGTCGGCGGCGCGGATGCGAGCGCGGAGCTGGACGCAGCCTGTCGCGAAGCCTCCGCGACCGGCGCGCGCTGGGGCATAATGGTGACGCTGCTATTCTTCGCCTGGGGCGCGCTGCACTATCTGCTGGCGGCCCTGACGCTTAAAGACGTGCTGCCGGCCGGGCGCGGCGAGGCATTGGCGGCCGGCGCTGCGTCGGAGTAATCTGGCGTCTGACCACGTCTTCACGACAAGGCCGAGAGAGACACGATGCCACCCGATGGCGATCGCGGCGCGCCCGGCGCCAATTTGCTGAGTGAGCGCGTCACCAACGAGATCCGTCAGCTGATCTTGAGCGGCGAGCTCGCGCCCGGCGACCGGATCGGCCAGGAAGCGCTGGCGGAGCGCTTCGGCACGAGCCGTATCCCGGTGCGCGAAGCTCTGAAACAGCTTGAAAATGAAGGCCTTGTCAGCCTCGTGCCCAATAGCGGCGCCTCGGTCGCGAAACTGGACCTGAGCGAATGCCTGGAGATCTACAAAATTCGCGAGCTGCTCGAGCCTTTGGCGCTCTCGGAAGCTATTCCGCACATGAGTGATGTGGATATCGAGGAATTGCAGCAGGCGGCTTTGGCGATTGAGAAGACGAAGAGCAGCGGCGAGTTTTTGC
>JAUIEH010000279.1 GCA_030428405.1 Alphaproteobacteria bacterium | reverse complement strand
AGCCGTCAACGAGACGCGCGGCGCCGTCACCGTGCTGAACGCGGCTGAATACGCCGCGCTGGAAGACGAGCTGCGCGATGTCCGCATTGAAGGCGTTGCGCCGGATGAGGACGAGATTGCATCGGGAGCCTACCCGCTGGCGCGGTCGGTCTATCTCTACGCCCGGCTCAGCGCGCTGGAAGAAGGCGCGCCGCTCGCTGAGGCGATGCGCGAATTCATATGCGATGCGGCGGCGCCCGACGGCGTCTCGGCGCGAGCCGGCCTCACCTCGCGGGGGGACGACGAACTCGCGCAACGCTGCGACCTCGGCGCGCTGTTGGACCCGATCGCAGAATAGCGCGGCGCGACAAAAGCTTCGCGTTGACAGACGCCGCCTCGGACATCATAACCCCCGCTCTTGCGGGCGCGGGGACGCGTCGGCATCCATGTTCTATTGCTACAGCGCTTATCTGAGCGCGAGACCAGGGAGACGGTCGCGCGGGACGTCTGATCGTTCGACGCGCAGCCGGAATGGGCCGTGACGGCATATGCGGTGATCAAGACGGGCGGCAAGCAGTACCGCGTCGCGGAGAACGACCTGATCGTGGTCGAGAAGCTCCTGGGCGATGCGGGCGACAGCGTCGTCTTCGACGATGTATTGATGCGCGTGAATGGCGGCGACGTCGAGGTTGGCGCGCCTTTGATCGCGAATGCATCGGTCGCTGGCGAGATCGCCGAGCAGCGCCGCGCGGACAAGATCCGCATCGTCAAGAAAAAGGCGCGCACGAATGACCGCAAGACGATGGGTCATCGTCAGCATGAAACGGTCGTGCGCATCACCAGCCTGACCGGCGACGCCTCGGCCAAGCCCAAGAAGCAGACCAAGCCGAAAGCCGCGCCTGAGACGAAGCAGGAAGCGCCCGCCGCCCAATCTGCGCCGAAGTCGTCCGATGCGCCCGCGCAGTCTGAAACGCCGACCATTCGTTTCCTGGACGCGCCGGAAGGCGAGGCCGACGATCTCAAGAAAATCGGCGGCGTCGGCCCGGTCATCGAGCGCAAGCTCAACGATCTCGGCATCTACCATTTCCATCAGATTGCGGAGTTTTCCGCCGAGGACGTGGCGCGTGTCGACGACGTGCTGAATTTCAAAGGCCGCATCGAGCGCGAGAACTGGCAGGACCAGGCCGCCAAGCTCGCGCGCGGCGAAGATCCCAACACCGACGCAGCCGGCGAGGACTGATCCATGGCTCATAAAAAAGCAGGCGGCTCGTCACGCAACGGCCGCGACTCAGCTGGCCGGCGCCTCGGCGTCAAGAAATTCGGCGGCGAAGCCGTCGTTGCGGGCAACATTATCGTGCGTCAGCGCGGCACCAAGTTCTGGCCGGGCGACAATGTCGGCATGGGTAAAGACCACACGCTCTTTGCGCTTACCGACGGCGCGGTGTCCTTCCAGACGAAGGCCAATGACCGCACATTTGTCGTCGTACGCCCACAAGCCGACGAGCAAAGCTAGGACGTGACCTCGCCGGGATCGTCCGCTTCCACAGCGCGACGATCCGGATAAGGCGAGGGAACCGGGTCAGCGTGATAAGGCGTCTCCCTCGCCGAGGAGAGAGCCATGCGGCCCGAGATCAACACCGATCGCCTCCATTTGCGTCCCTTCCGCCTGGAAGACGCCCCTGTCGTCTCCCGCCTCGCGGGCGATCCCGACATTGCGCGCATGACGTCGACGGTCCCCTCGCCTTATCCGGTCGAGGTCGCCGAAGCCTGGATCTTCCTCCAAACGCTCAAGAACAAGCGCGCCGTTCATCACCCGCGCGCAGTCACGCGCGCGGATGGCGCACTGGTCGGCTCATGCGGCGTGTTCAAGCGCTCGGCGGCCGAACCCGACTATGAGATCGGCTTTTGGATCGGGCGGCCATATTGGGGCGCGGGCTACGCCACTGAGGCCGCGCGCGGCCTGATCGATGCGGCGCGCGCGGATCTTGGCGCGGATTGCATCACGGCCGGCTATTTCGAGGATAATGACGCTTCCGCGCGCGTGCAGGCCAAGCTCGGCTTTAAGCCAACCGGCGCGCGGCGCGAGCTATTCTCCCTCGCGCGCAGCGCCAAGGCCTGGGTCGTGGAGATGGCGCTCGCGCCGGAAACCGCGCATTCTGGCGCGGAGAAAGAGCTGAGCTGATGAACCTCGCGGCCAAATTCGCCGTCATCGACGCCTGCCGGATCGCCGAGCACTGGCTCGTGATATTCGGCGACGTCACGCAAGGGCGCTTGCATCCGGGCATGGCGGCGGATTTGTCCGTAGACGGCGATGGCTCGGTTCTGCGTCAAATCGCACGCGTGGATGCGCCCAACCGCGTCATCACCAAGATGGCCGTCGGCATGGAGTGCAATGACGCCGAGGAGGCGCGCCAGCTTCTGATGCTGGATCTGAAGGGCCGCGAGATCGACATTCTGCCGACCATCGAGGCAAGCTTGCGGCTGCATTAAACAGCCTCACGATCGCGCCTCATCCTAGGGCGCCCCGTCCTCCGTACACGGCTCTACTCCCGGCGAGGCATAGATATCCAGCAAGACGTCGCGCGCCGTGCGCGACCAGCCGGGGCCGTCATCTTCCGAAGGCCCCGAATGCGTCGCTGCGGTGACGATGAAGGGCGTTCCTTCGATGCGATAAAGAACCGCGTTGAAGCCGGCGGTGTCATAGCCGCGCGTCCACAAAAGCGCGCGGCCAGCCTCGTCAATCTCATGGAACCAAGTAAAGCCGACTTCGAGCCCGCGCGATGTCGTGACATGACGGCCGAGCAGAACGTCTCGGCTTGCTTGAGAAATGACGCGGTTCTCGTCGAGCGCGCGCGCCCAGCGGTGCAAATCCTCCACCGACATGCGCAGACCGCCGGCGCCGCGAAAACCCCAATTTGGTTGGAGCCAGTGTTCGGGAACCGCCTCCGCCAGCGCCGGCGTCGTCTCATCGGCGTCCGGCCAGAATCCGAAGCTGCGCAGTCCGGCGTCTTCCAGCATTTCCGCCATAAAATCCTCATACGTCTCACCCGAGACGATTTCGATGATGGCGGCGGCGAGCACGTAATTCTCATCCGCATAGCCGAAACGCTCGCCCGCTGTGAATTCGAGCGGAAGGGCCAGGATCGCCGCGACGGCGGCGTCGCGGTCTCGAACGCCTTCAGCCGTGTAATCGTGCGGCAAACCGGACTGGTGCGAGAGCAGCTGGAACAGCGTGAGGCCGGCCTTGTCCTCGGGCGCGTTTGGAAAGAAATCCGACAACGTATCATCGAGCGAGAGCCGACCCTGTTCGGCAAGCCTCAATATCGCGACGGCCGTCATGTTCTTGGTCAGCGAAGCGAGCCAGTAGGTCGGTTCGCGTCCCTCCGCGACGTCGATCTCGAAATCGCGCCGATAAATGACGTCGCCGCCGCACGCAGCCAGGATCGAGCCGGAAAAGCCCTCGGGAGTGAGCGCTTCAAACGCTGCATCCGCGCGCGCTCCACGTCCGTCCGGCGAGGCTGCGCTTAAGGTCTGAGCCGGCGCGCAAGCCGCGCACATCAAAGTCAGAAATATCACCGAACGTCGCGACGCCATTTATTCTCCGCCCTTTCCTTGACCGACGGGCGCTCTTATCGGTTCGCAGCGGCTTGCGTCTTGAACGCTCTTGCACCTGCGGCTCAGAGCGCGAGTTGCCGCCTGAGCGCCGCAGGCGTCTTGCCCGTCTCAATCCGCAGCCCACGCGTGAGATGGCTCTGATCAGCATAGCCTGCCTGCGCCGCTATTCCGGCTAAGGACAAATCGCTCTCTGCAATGAGTTTAAGGGCCGCCTCGGCGCGCGCCGCCATCCGGTATTTGGTCGGCGTCAGGCCGAATGCGCGCGCAAACCGGCGCGTCAGCTCCCAGGGCGGCACGCCGCAGCGTTCAGCCTCTTGCGCCATGTCGGGCGCATCTTCCGGCCTGCGCAAACGGGCGGCGGCCGCCGCAAGATTGTCTGCGTCATGGCGCGCATATGGCTGCGTCTCAGAATGCAGAAGAATGGCGTCGCCGGCGCGCGAGTCGGCAAGCAATTCATCAATCTCGCCGAGGCCGAGCCAAACGCGCCCGCGACGCGCGCTCCAGCCGAATTGTGCGAAAAATGACAAAGCGGCGTCATCCGACAAAGGCAGATTGACATAGCGCGCCCCGCCTCGCGCCGCTAATGCGTCATGACCGAACCAGGCCGGCCGGATGACGAAATCGCCCGCGCGGCAGGTCTCCGCGCCTGCAATTGCGCGCTCGCGCAAACATCCGTCCAGGAACAAGACCAGGCGCGCGCCCGGATGGCGGTGCAGCGCCTGGGCGTGACCTTCTGGCACGACGACCGGCTTGCGCGGCGGCTCTTTGGGTCGGGCGACAGCCATTGCGAGGAAACGCTCTCAGCCTCTGATGCGCTTGGGCGCGGTTGGAGCCTGACCAATGGGGCCGCGTTTCAC
>JAUIEH010000278.1 GCA_030428405.1 Alphaproteobacteria bacterium | reverse complement strand
CCGCGTCGAGTCTCGATAAGGAGAATATATGGAGGCCCTCACGCTGGAAAATACCCCCGACCGCGCGCCAGGCGAACGCTGGCGGGCGCCTTATGCGAGCGATCCCGCAAATTCGCGCGGTCGCAGGCATGAAGAACCGGAAAGCCGGACCCGCTCGCCGTTTCAGCGCGACCGCGACCGCATCATCCATTCTTCGGCATTTCGCAGGCTCAAGCACAAGACCCAGGTCTTTGTCGCGCATGAGAGCGATCATTACCGCACGCGCCTGACGCATTCCCTTGAGGTGTCTCAGATCGCGCGCGCTCTGGCGCGCTCTTTGGGCCTTAATGAGGACCTCGCCGAAGCGCTCGCGCTGGCCCATGATCTTGGCCATCCGCCCTTCGGACACGCCGGCGAGCACGCTCTGTCCGCCGCGATGGAGCCTTATGGCGGGTTTGACCACAACGCCCACACGCTCAGGCTTTTGACCAAGCTCGAGGCGCGCTACGCCGAATTTGACGGGCTCAACCTCACCTGGGAGACGCTGGAAGGCGTCGTGAAGCATAACGGGCCGGTGGTTTCCTCGAAGGCGGCGGCCAAGAATGCGTGCTGGGCCTATGTCGATTACGCCGGCTGGGCCGAGCTCGACCCGCATACCCACGCCAGCCTCGAAGCCCAGGTCGCCGCCGTCGCCGACGACATTGCCTACAACTCGCACGACATCGACGACGGCCTGCGCGCGGGCCTGTTCAAACCGGGCGACTTGTTCCAGCTGCCGCTGGTCGGCGACGCCTTCGCGGATGTGATGAAGAAATATCCCGGTCTCAAGAATGACCGGCTGATCCACGAAGCCATAAGGCGGATCATCTCGGCGACGGTGTCGGACTGCGTCACGGAGACGCGCGGGCGCATCGCGGCCGCCAACCCGCAAAGCGCGGATGACGTGCGCAAGCACGGCGCGCCGATGTCGGGCTTTTCTGAGGAACATCTTGAAGCTGAGGGCGCGCTGCGGTCGTTCCTTTGGGACAACATGTATCGCCACTACAAGGTGAACCGCTCGATGAACCGGGCGCGCGCCATCATTCAAGAGCTGTTCACGGCTTTCATGAAGGATCCGGGATTATTGCCGACGGAATGGGGCGAGCGGGCGCGCAAGGGCGATGAGAGCGCTAGCGCGCGCGTGGTATGCGACTACATTGCCGGCATGACGGATCGCTATGCGATCGAGGAGCATCGCCGGCTGTTCTCGCTGGATGGTGTGTGAGGAAACCGGCGCGCCGGGCGCGCGCTGAGACGGCGCGGCGCATAAAGCGCGACCGCCGGAAGGAAATGGACGCGGTTCGCCATGAGCGATGCCTATAGAGGCGGATATGGTCGCGATGATGCGGACCATGATCCGGGCGCGATGGATGACATGGACGATGACGGCGCCGGACGCGGTCCGATGCTGCTCGGCGTGGCGTTCGCGGTCGTGGTGGCTTTCGCCGCTGTCGTCTGGAGCGCCTATCATCAGGGCGTGCGCGGACGTAACGACCCGCCGATCATCGCCGCGGCGGCCGAGCCCTATCGCGCCACGCCGGACGATCCCGGCGGCGAGGAAACCCGCCATCTCGACATTGAAGTGTTCGACCGGCTCAACGGCTCGCGCGGCGACCGCATCGCATCGCTGTCGTCTGCGCGCGACGCCGAAGAGGAAAGCGCGCTTGAGCGCGGCCTTGATCCGGAAGAAGACGTCGCCACGCCGACCGGCGCACGCTTCACCGATGAGGCGCTCGCCGCCATCCAGCATGACGGCGAAGCCGGCGCGCCCTTGACGGCGGACCCTGCTGACGACGCGGAAGGCGATGGCGCCGACGCGCTCGAGTTTGAATCGGCGCTTGGCGATGACGCTGACGCTGAATCGGCGGACGAGGAGGGCTCCGGTCCCATCGTGCTCGCGTCCAACGAGGCTGAGGGCGTCGCTGAGCCTGGCGCGCCGATGATCCGCCTGCGGCCGGAATGGCGCACCATCGGTCCGAACGGCGAAAATGCCGAAGCCGGCGAGGGCGAAGAAGCGTCTGAAGAAAGCGCGGGCGAGGACGGCGATTTCGTCGTTCAGCTCGCCTCGCACCGCTCAGAAGATGCGGCGCAATCGGAATGGTCCGCCATCCAGTCGCGCCTGCCCGATCTGCTGAGCGAACGTGAGCCGGAAATCGTCATGTTTGACGCCGGCGATCGCGGCATTTTCTACAGACTGCGCCTTGCCGGCTTTAATGATCAGGAACGCGCCAACGCGTTTTGCGACCTCTTGCAGGCGCGTGGCCAGGACTGTCTTACGGTGCGCAATTGAGCATTCGCGCCTGCATTTTCGGCTGCGCAGGACCTGAGCTGACGCCGATTGAGCGCGATTTTTTCGCCGAGGCGCAACCCTGGGCGTTTATCGTCTTTAAGCGGAATGTCGAAAGCCCGGCGCAGCTTGCAAAACTGTGTGCGTCCCTGCGCGAAAGCGTCGGACGCGATGCGCCGGTCTGGGTCGATCAGGAAGGCGGACGCGTGCAGCGCCTCGGCCCGCCGCACTGGCGCAAAATTCCGGCGACCGCGATTTTCGGCGCGCTATTTGAGCGCTCGGCGGACGCGGCGCTTGAAGCCGTGCGCCTCAATCACCGCCTGATGGCGCATGAGCTGCGCGCGGCGGGACTGGATGCAGATTGCGCGCCCAATGCGGATTTATCCGTCAACGGCGCCAATCAGGTCGTCATCGGCGACCGCGCCTTTTCCGCCGCGCCCGAGAACGCCGCCGCTTTCGCGCGCGCGGCCATGACCGGTCTGCATGGCGGCGGCGTCATCAGCGCGATCAAGCATCTGCCCGGCCACGGCCGCGCCCGCGTCGACAGCCATTACGACCTGCCGGTGGTCGAGGCCGACGCCGAAGCGCTCGAAACCGACATCGCCGCATTCGTTCCGGTGGCGGACGCGCCCTGCGCCATCACCGCGCATATCGTTTATCCTGCCTGGGATGGGGACAATCCCGCCACGATGTCGCGCGCCGTCGTGGGAAAAATCATCCGTGGCCGCATCGGCTTTGACGGCCTGCTTCTGACCGACGACATGTCAATGAAGGCGCTGCAGGGAGCGATGGGCGCGCGCGTCGAACGCGCCATCGCGGCAGGCTGCGACATCGCCTTTCACTGCAACGCCGATCCTGAGGAAATGAAGGCGGTCGCCGAAGCCGCCCCTGTCCTCGACGGCGTTTCGCTGGCGCGCGCCGAACGCGCCGAGGCCGTGCGCGCGCAGGTCGACAGCTTCGACGCGCATGCCGCCAAGGCGCGCCTTGATGAACTGCTTGCACCCGTCATGGGCGGCGTTTCGTCATGAGCCGACGGCCGAAAAAATCCCGCGCCAAGGCGCAGCCCGGCGAGGCGGTCGAGCAGTTTGAACTGTTCCCGGAAGCAGCAGAAGCCGCAGCCGAAGGCCGTGGGCTGAGCGTCGACCTGGATGGCTTTGAAGGCCCGCTTCATGTGCTCCTCGCGCTGGCGCGTTCCGAGCGCGTCGACCTTATGGAAATCTCCATCGGCGCTTTGGCTGAGCAATATCTCGCCTTCATCGAGGCCGCGCGCGAGGAGCGTCTCGAACTGGCGGCGGATTATCTCGTCATGGCCGCCTGGCTTGCTTATCTCAAATCGCGGCTGCTCCTGCCACGGATTGAAGACGACGCCGAAGACGAGCTGCCGCCGGACGAGGTCGCACGCAGGCTCGCCTTCCGTCTGCGCCGTCTTGAAGCGATGCGCGCCGCAGGCGCGCGGCTGCTCGACCGCAATCTCGACGGACGCGACACCTTCGCGCGCGGCGCACCGGAAGCGGCGCCCAAGCGCGCCTCTGTCTGGGACGTCGACATCTATGACCTCTTGAAGGCTTATGGCGCGCGGCGTTCGGCTTCGGCCAAACGCAGCTACAATATGAAGCCGCCTAATGTGTATACGATCGAACAGGCGCGCCATCGTCTCGAAGACATGTTGGAAGCCACGCAAGGCTGGCGGCGTCTCGACGATTTCGCGCCCGATCCCAAGAGCTTCGCCGCCGACCGCACGCCCTCGCGCGCATCCCGGCTGGCGAGCCTGTTTTCCGCCTCCCTCGACCTCACCAAAGACGCCAAGGCGGAATTGCGCCAGGATGCGCCGTTCAGCGCTGTCTATGTCCGGCGCGGACGCAAACCGGCGGAGGCTCAATGATGAGCACGGAAGAACCCTCCGAAAAGCCCTCCGACACGCTGCGGCGCATTGATGAGGCCGTGCGCGCGCTTGCACGCGAGGGAAACCAGGCCGCCGTCGATGCGGTCTCAAAAGCAGCGCCTTTGGAAACGCGCGCCGAACACCGGCGCATTCTCGAAGCTTTGTTGTTCGCCACATCCGAGCCGCTCGACATCGAGACCTTGCGCAAGCGCATGCCGCATGGCGCAGACGTTTCCGCGCTCTTAGCCGAGCTGCAGCAGGACTATGCCGGACGCGGCG
>JAUIEH010000277.1 GCA_030428405.1 Alphaproteobacteria bacterium | reverse complement strand
GCGAAGTTTCGCGCCTGAAGAAGACGGCGACCAACGCGCTTTCCTTTTCCGACATGATCGCCGACGCGCCGGGCATGCGCCAGGTCGTGCGTCTTGGCGAGCGGGCTGCGCAGTCAAACATCCCTGTGCTGATTACCGGTGAGTCCGGCGTCGGCAAGGAGCTCATCGCGCGCGCAATCCAGGGCGCCAGCGACCGCTCCGGCAAGCCGTTCATCACCGTCAATTGCGGCGCCATCCCGGAGAACCTCGTCGAGTCGATCCTGTTCGGCCACAAGAAAGGCTCGTTCACGGGCGCAAGCGCCGACCATGACGGCAAGTTCAAGGAAGCTCACGGCGGCACCTTGTTCCTGGACGAAGTCGGCGAGTTGCCGCTCGACTGCCAGGTCAAGCTCCTCCGTGTGCTGCAGGAAGGTGAAGTCGATCCGGTCGGCGCCAAGCGCCCGGTCAAGGTCGATGTCCGCATCATCTCTGCGACCAATCGCGACCTCGCCGACGAGGTGAAGGCCGGCCGCTTCCGCGAAGACCTGTTTTATCGCCTCAATGTCTATCCGATCGAGGCGCCGCCTTTGCGCGAGCGCAAGGACGACGTGCCCGCGCTGGTCAATCACTTCATCGCGCGTTTCAACGCGCAGGAAGGCCGCAACGTCCAGGGCGCAGCGCCCGAGACGCTGGCCATGCTTCAGGCCTTCGACTGGCCAGGCAATGTCCGCCAGCTCGAAAACGCCGTCTTCCGCGCGGTCATTCTCTGCGAAGGCGCCCAACTGCAGCCGCACGACTTCCCGCAAATCTCCGGCCTTGCGCCGGTGCTGAGCGAACCGACCCAGCCGGCGGCGGCGCCCGCCCGCCCGGCCGAGACGCCCGCGCCAGCCGCCGCCGCCAAGCCCAGCCTGTCGGCAAGCACGGAAACGGACGTCACCGTGGATCACGGGCCCGTCGACGTGCTCGACGCCGAGGGTCATCTGCGCACGCTCGAAGACATCGAACGCGACCTCATCCAGTTCGCGATCGAGATTTATGCGGGCCATATGTCTGAGGTCGCGCGCCGTCTCGGCATCGGCCGTTCGACGCTTTACCGCAAGGTCCGCGAGCACGATCTCGACGTCGACGCCAAGCGCCAGGCCTGAGCGACCGACGAACGCAACAAAGCGCAATCAAGGGCGCGGCCGGCTCAACTGCCGGTCGCGCCTTTGCGTGTCTTGCCCTGAGAAACGAGCGCATTACCGTGGGCCGCCAATTCCGCCCATTCGCGTTTCGTATCGGAGGCAGCCCATGCGCCGCTCGCTTGCAGCCCTTTCTTTCGCGTTAGCAACGACTTTCAGCGCTGCGGCGCAGGCCCCGGACGCGCCAGAGGACACCATGCTCGTCTTCGACGCCTCGGGCTCGATGTGGGGCCAGATCGAAGGCGTCAACAAGATCGTCATCGCGCGCGACGTGATTGAGGAGTTGATCCTGTCTATGCCCGCCGAGCGCCGACTGGGCCTGGTCGCCTATGGCCACAACCGCGAAGGCGTCTGCGACGACATCGAAGTGCTTGGCGCTGTTGGAACCGCGCATGACGAATTGCGCGAAAGCGTGCGCGGCCTCACGCCGCGCGGCCGCACGCCGCTGACGGAATCGGTGCGCGTGGCGGCCGAAGCGTTGGGCGCGAGCGAAAACCGCTCGACCGTCATTCTCGTCTCAGACGGACTTGAGACCTGCGAGGCCGACCCGTGCGCCCTCGCCCGCGCGCTGGAAGAAGCGAATGCGGCCTTCACCATTCACGTCGTCGGATTCGACGTCACCGCGGAAGAACGCGCCGGTCTGTCCTGTATGGCCGAGGAGACGGGCGGTCTGTTTCTCGCCGCCGACAGCGCGGATGAATTGTCTGAAGCTCTGACCCAGGTCGCTGATGCGGGCGAGCCGGCCGCGCCCGAACCCGTCGAATCCGAGCCTGTCCCGAGCCACGTCGTTCTGAAGGCCACGATCCTCAATGGCGGTCCGCAGATTCAGGCTGACCTCTCCTGGACCGTGACGGCGACTGAAAGCGGCGAAACGGTGTTGTCGAGCGAGGACGCTGTCATCGAAACCGAGCTTGCGCCCGGCGACTACAGCGTTGAGGCCGTTTGGACCGGCTGGCGCGATGGCGAGCCGCGCGCCGGCGTCGTCGACTTCACCGTCCGCGAACAGGCCGCCAGCGTCATCACCGTGCCTGTCGATCTCGGCCTGCCGGTCAGTCTCGATGCGCCCGCTGAAACGCCGGAAGGCGTCGCCATCGACGTCACCTGGACGGGACCTGATGAGCTTGGCGCCACGGTCTCGGTCGTGCGGCTCGATGACGGCCCGCGCACGGCGATCTTCTTCTTCCCGGCGCAGCGCACGCGCGACGCCTATGAAGCGGCCGCCGAAGACGCAACGACGCTCGATGCGAATGGCGACGGCGCGTTTGACGGCAATGACCCGGCGACCGGAACGCTCAGCATTCCTCCGCAAGCGGGCCTTTATGAAATCCGCTACACGCTGTCGGAGCCGCCGCTCATTCTAGCGCGTCAAAATCTCGACGTGACCGACAGCGACTATCAGCTCACAGCGTCGGCCGAAGCCGAGGCCTCAAGCCCGATAACGATCGAATGGAGCGGACCGTTCACGCCCAGCGACGTCATCACGCTCGTGCCAGCAGGCGATGAGCGCGCATTCGACAATGCGCGCTACACGCCCGCGCGCGAGGGCGAAGCCGCAGAACTCACCGCCCCGGCCGAGCCCGGCGAATATGAAATCCGCTACGTCATGTCGTCGGGCTATACGACCTATGGCGGCATGCAAAATGTCGTGCAGGCTTCCACGCCGATCACGGTGACGGTCGTGACGGCCAGCCTGGATGCGCCCAGCGAGGCTGTGGGCGGTTCGACCATTTCGGTCGTCTGGGACGGCCCATCGGGCTGGAGCGACGACACGCTTTCGGTGGTCGAACGCGGCTCGGAGGAGTTCAACCGCGACTCCTTCGCCTCGCTGAGAGGCGACGCGCCCGCGCCAACCGATATTCGCGTGCCCGCGATCGCTGGCGAATACGACATCGTCTATCTGCTCAACCCGGGACGCCGCGTCATCGCGCGCCGGCCGCTCACCATCACCCAGCCGACGGCGACGCTTGAAGCGCCCGCCAGCGTGACAGCGGGCGAGAGCTTCGAAGTGAGCTATTCGGGCGACGGTTTTTCAGGCGACCGCGTCGTGATCGTCGCCGCCGATTATGACGATGCGCGCATGTGGGGCGTGCCGGCGACTTACGGATTCGGCGCCAGTCCCGATGGAACCTCCGGCGAGATCGCCGCGCGCCTGACCGCGACGCCCGGCGAGTATGAAATCCGCTATGTCACCGGGCTCCAGCATCAGGTGCTCGCCCGTGCGCCCGTGACCATTACGGAGTAGCCCAACAACGCGCGTCGAACGTCCGCCCCCGCTCGTCGCAAAATTGGCGCGGCGGCTTAGCAGGTGCGCGCCCCTCCGCTAGTGTGCGCGCCAAACGCGCAGACTGCGCGAAAAGCGCTATCGGAGGACAATATGAGATTGCGCCGCATGGCATTGCTGGCAGCGGCCAGCGCAAGCGTTCTGACAGTGGGCGTGGCGGGCTTCGCCGCTTATGCGCAGGAAGCCGCCGAGACGGCTGAAGCCGCGCCGATGACCTATGAGGCCGCGCAGGCCGCCGTTGAAACGCTGACGGCCGAGGCTGATGCAACGCCTCTGCTCGAGCCGTGGACGGGACCGTATGGCGGCGTTCCGCCATGGGATCAGGCTGAAGCGGCTCTTGTCGGCCCGGCGCTTGATCTGGGCATCCGCCTTCAGGAAGCCGAGGCGCAGGCGATCGCGCTCAATCCCGAGCCGGCGACATTCGACAACACCATCGCCGCGATGGAAGACGCCGGACGCCATCTCGACCGCGCAACCACGATTTTCGCGGTGATGACCAACAATGTCACGACGCCGGAAATTCAAGCGGTCGAGGCCGAATGGTCGCCGCGCCTGACGGCTGCGTTCAACGCCATCACCTTCAACCGCGAATTGTTCGCGCGCATTGAGGACCTCCACGCACGCCGCGATGCGCTCGACCTCACGCCGCAGCAGCTCCGCCTGCTTGAACGTCGCTACGACCAGTTCGTGCGCGTCGGCGCAGCGCTCGACCCGGAAGCTCAGGAACGTCTGGGCGCGATCAACGAACAGCTCTCGAGCCTGTTCGCCGACTTCAACCGGCTCCTGCTCGCGGACGAAGACACCGCCATCTTCATCACCGATGAAGCCGACCTGGCCGGCCTGCCGGACGCCATCCGCGACGCGCTCGCAGCAGCGGCGGCTGATCGCGACCACGAGGGCGAGTGGGCCGTCGTCAACACGCGCTCCAGCGTCGATCCGTTCTTGACCTTCGCCGACAATCGCGCGCTTCGCGAGCAGGTGTGGCGCGCCTTCAAGAACCGCGGCGACAATGGCGACGCCAACGACACCAACGA
>JAUIEH010000276.1 GCA_030428405.1 Alphaproteobacteria bacterium | reverse complement strand
GAAGGGCGAAGTCACTGTCGAAGGCCATTATGTCGGCAAGCTGACCGGCTTGACCTTCCACCCTGACGAACGCGGCGGCACGCTTGATGCGCGCGCACTGCGCGCCGCCGCCAGCCAGGCGCTGCGTCCGGAAATAAACCAGCGGCTCGGTGAGATTGCGCGTGCAGAACCAGATGCGTTTCGTCTGGAGCCGGACTTTTCCGTGCGCTGGGCCGGTCAGAAAATCGCCCGCATCAGCCATGGCCCCAATGAGCTTCACCCCCGCGTCCGCTTGATCGGCGGCGAGCTGGGCAGTTCAGCCACCCGCATGCGCGCGCAACGGCGCATCGAAGCCTGGCTGCAACACGAAGTCGCTCAGAAGCTGCAGCCTCTGCGCGCGCTGATGCTTGCGGTGGAAGGCGGCGAGCTGAGCGGTCTTGCGCGCGGGCTCGCCTACCGGCTGGTCGAAAATCTCGGCTCGCTCGACCGCGCCGAGGCGCCGGAAGACATATCGTCTCTGTCCTCGGCTGAACGCCGCGCGCTGCGCGCGCATGGCGTGCGCTTCGGCGCCCATGACGTCTTCGTGCCCGCGCTGCTCAAGCCTGCGCCCTCGCGCCTGATCTCCATTCTGACGGCGGCTCATGGGGGCGGCCGCGCCTTCCTGCCGCCGGCCGGACGCACGGCCGTGCCCTATGACGGCCAGACCTCGCGCCGCATCTGCCGCGCCGCCGGATTCCGAGTGTGCGGACGCATGGCGGTGCGCCTCGACATTGTCGACCGCCTGGCGGGGCTGTTGCGCGCTGCGCGCGATGCGGCCAAGGACGCGCCTGGCTTCGCGACCTCCGCTGAGATGACCGCCCTGCTCGGCTGTTCGACGCCGGATCTCGAAGGCGTCATGCGCGCGCTCGGCTTCCGGCCGGCCAGGAACGCCGTTGCGCCCGCAACCGATGCGCCTGCAACCAACGAGACCGCGCCCGACGCAGCAAGCGAAGCACTTGTCTCGGCGCCCACGCTCTGGCGCGCGCCGCGGCCGAAAAACCGCCGCAAGAGCGTGGAGCGCGCGAAACCGCCGGCGGACGGGCCTTTTGCAGCGCTCGCCGCCCTGCAAGAGCCTCCGCGCCCCGCTGAGCGACGCAAGCGCAAGCCGCGGCGGCGACGGTGAGTTCATTCGACGACGGCGCGGCGGAAGACGCTGCGCGGCTGGACATCTGGCTCTGGCGCGCGCGTTTCTTCAAAAAACGCAGCGACGCCGGCGCTTTTGTCTCGAAACGCGGGGTGCGCGTGGCGCGTCACGGCGGCGCGCCCAACAAGGTGACGAAGCCGGGCTTCCGCATCCGCGCGCAAGACGTTTTGACCTTCGCGCGAAGCGGACGCACGATCTGCGTTCGAGTCGCAGGGCTTGGCGTCAGGCGCGGGCCGGCGGCCGAAGCGCGCACGCTATATGACGAGATCGGCGCCGACGGCGTCGTGAAGAGTTCGGAGGACGGGACTGAGATGAGCAGCTGGATGAAAGGCTGGCTCGAGCGCCTGACGGGCGACGAGGACGACGTCGATATCGAAGACGCCCGGCTGAGCGCGGCCGCGCTCCTGGTCGAGGCGGCGCTCGCCGACGGCATTTACGCCGATGTCGAGGAAGAGCTCATCCGTGGCATCATGCGGACGGTCTGGTCGTTGGACGATGCAGCATCTGCAAAGCTGCTCGATCAGGCCGAACAGATCGCTGAACAAGCCGTCGACCAGCACCGCTTCACGCGCGTCGTCAAAGTCCTGCCGGAAACCGAGCGCGAGCAGCTCGTCGAGCAGCTATGGCGCGTGGTCTTCGCCGACGGCGAGGAATCGCCTTTCGAGGAAGCCTTTGTGCGCCGCGTCGCCGATCTCCTGCATGTCGATCCGCGCGCAAGCCGGCTGGCGCGCAAACGCGTGCTCGACGAAGGCGGCGGCGAAAGCTGAAAATCAGGGGCCATTCAAAGCGCTGAAGCGGCCTTGCGTTGACAGCGCGCACGGCATCGACCATTCCGGTCACTGTCGATCAAAAGAACTTATTCTCCCATGACCTACATCGTCACCGACGCCTGCGTGCGTTGCAAATACATGGACTGCATCGAAGTCTGTCCGGTGGATTGCTTTTACGAAGGCGAGAACATGCTCGTCATCGCGCCGGAAGAATGCATCGATTGCGGCGTATGCGAACCGGAATGTCCGGTCGAGGCGATCCTGCCGGACACGGAAGATACGCCGGACGGCAAATGGCTCGCGGTCAACACGGATTACGCGAAGCTCTGGCCGAATATCAGACGCAAAGGCGAGCCGCCGCCGGACGCCGACGAGATGGCCAAGGAAACCGGAAAATTCGAAAAATATTTCAGTCCGAAGCCCGGCGAAGGCTCCTGATCGGCGCGACACCATGTCCGTAAGCGCCGGATTTTCTTGCAAAATGCGAAATTTCTGTTAAATATGTTGATCTGCATAGGGAATCGGCTCTTCGCCGTGCGAAGGCCGGGTTCCGCTTGAGTTGCGGAAGTTCCTAACCGGAAGGCGTGAGCGACGGCGCGCGGTGTTCCCGCGTACGGAAACGTATGGCCGGCGAAAACGCATGTTCGGCTGGTGGGTCAACAGAGAGTGAGCATGACGACAAAAACGAAAGCCAAAGCCAAGGCGAAGACCGGGCTCGACTTCAAGGTGAACGACCACATCGTTTATCCGGCGCATGGCGTCGGCGTTGTCACCGGGGTCGAGAGCGACACCGTCGCCGGCTTTGACATTGAAGTGTATGTGATCTCGTTCGAGCAGGACAAAATGACCCTGCGCGTGCCGACCGCTAAAGCGCGGAGCTGCGGCATGCGTCCGCTCGCCTCAGCCAAGGTCGTGAGCGAGGCCTTGAACACGCTGAAGGGCAAAGCGCGCGTGAAGCGCACGATGTGGAGCCGTCGCGCCCAGGAATACGAAGCCAAGATCAATTCCGGCGACCTCATGCAAATCGCTGAAGTCGTTCGCGACCTCTATCGCGCCGACGACCAGCCGGAACAGTCTTATTCCGAGCGTCAGCTCTATGAGAGCGCTCTGGACCGGCTCGTGCGCGAAGTTGCGGCCGTCGAGAACATCGATCGCGAAGCCGCGCTCGGCAAACTCGAGAAGTCGCTGCAAAAAGCGGCCTGAACGTCCGCCGCTTCAGCAGTTGCATCAGATTTTCGTGAACGCCCGGCCCTCGGCCGGGCGTTTTCGTAATGAAATCAAACGGCGCCGATTTTCGAGGCGCCGCGATGTATCAAATGCGCTTTTCAAACGTGAACCAAATGCTCTCCGCTTCGTATAATCATTCTAAGAACGATTAATGGAGCGTGGTCATGAGCGCTTTCGAGACGGTGGAAAGCAGGAACGCTGAGCGGCGCTACGTCAAAACGGCGATGAAAGCGCCGATGTTGAGCGCCGAGCATGAGATCGAACTCGCGCGCCGCTGGCGCGACGACGCTGATGAAGCCGCGCTGCACGAGCTGACCTCAGCCTATATGCGCCTGGTCATTTCGATGGCGGGGCGGTTCCGCAATTACGGCCTGCCGGTCGCCGATCTGATCCAGGAAGGCAATGTCGGCCTGATGCAAGCCGCCGCCCGCTTCGATCCGGCGCGTGAGGTGCGCTTCTCCACTTATGCGTCGTGGTGGATCCGCGCGGCGATCCAGGACTTCGTATTGCGCAATTGGTCGATCGTGCGCACCGGCACGACCTCCGCGCAGAAATCGCTCTTCTTCAAGCTCCGCCGCCTGCGCGCCCAGATCAATGATTTCGGCGACGCGCGCATGAGCCGCGAGGCGCGCGCTCACGTCGCCGCGGAGCTGCGCGTCGACGAACGCGAGGTTGAGATGATGGCGTCTCGCCTCTCGGCCTCTGATCGCTCCCTGAACGCGCCTATGGCGAATGACGGCGACGGCGAAGCGGAATGGCAGGACTATGTCGCCGACGACGCGCCCCTCCCCGAAGACGTCGCCATGGCCAGCCATGACGGCGCCGTGCGTGCGCGCGTCATCGGCGACGCCATGGCGCGGCTGAACGAGCGCGAGCACATGATCATCACCGAGCGCCGGCTCGGCGACGACGTCGTGACGCTTGAGACGCTCGGCGCACGGCTCGGCATCTCCAAGGAGCGCGTCCGTCAGATTGAGCAGCAAGCCCTGAAGAAGCTGCGCAGCTTCCTGGTCGACAATTACGGCGATCCGGGCTCGTCCGGCCTGTTGCCGGCGAACTAGGCGACCGCGCGAGGCTCACGGCCCCGCGCGCGACGCCTCGCCGTCTGGCGCATCACCGTCCGACTCATCGCTCAGCCACTCGATCTGAGCGGGCCTGGTCAGCGCAATCATCGGCCCGTTGCGCGACACGACCAGACCGCGCAGGCGCAAACGCGCCCCCGGCGCAGCCAGCAGCCTTTCAATGTCGAAACGGTCCGCAGCCTCGCGCGCGATGACGCCGGTGAAGTCGCTGCGATAATCGGGGCCGAAATTGAGATAGGTCAC
>JAUIEH010000275.1 GCA_030428405.1 Alphaproteobacteria bacterium | reverse complement strand
TCGGCCGCGCCTGCACCTGCTCCGGCGTTTCGGCCGTGGCCTCATCGGCGGATTGGGCGAGCGCTGCGCTGGCGGTCGCAGCGGCGGCGATGAGACTGAAGGAGAGACGCGGCAGCATGGTCGAAATCTAGGAACGCTTCGCCTGGCCGGCCAATCACATGGACGTGACGGCCGGTTCGCGCGTCCTATTCCTATTGAGGCGACGCGAACCGGCCGAGAGGTCAGGCCGCTTCGGTGACGAGATTGCGCAGCACATATTGCAGGATGCCGCCGGAGCGATAGTAGTCGAGCTCGTTGTCGGTATCGATGCGGACAAGAACGCGCGCGGACTTGGTTTCGCCCGACGGCGTCGTGATCTGCACCGTCAATTCGGCGCGCGGCGCCAAGGCGGCGATGCCTTCGATGGTGACGGTCTCATCGCCTTCAAGGCCGAGTGCGACCACGGTCTGATCTTCGACGAGCTGCAGCGGCAGAACGCCCATGCCGATCAAATTGGAGCGGTGAATGCGCTCGAAGCTCTCGGCGATCACGGCGCGCACGCCGAGTAGGCGGGTGCCTTTGGCCGCCCAGTCGCGCGAAGAACCCGTGCCGTATTCGCGGCCGGCGAAGATCACCAGGGGCGTGCCTTCGGCCTGATAGCGCATGGCGGCGTCGTAGATCGACATCGTCTCGCCGGAGGGCACGTATTTCGTCACGCCGCCTTCAGTGCCTGGCAGCATTTTATTCTTGATGCGGATATTCGCGAACGTGCCGCGCATCATCACTTCGTGATTGCCGCGGCGCGAACCGTAGGAGTTGAACTCGACCGGGCGAACCTGACGTTCGACGAGATACTCGCCGGCGGGGCTGTCAACCTTGATCGAGCCGGCGGGCGAGATGTGGTCGGTCGTGATGGAATCGCCGAACAGGCCGAGAATTCGCGCGTCTTCGATGTCGGACATCTGCGCGTCCTCATCGCCGGCGCCCATGAAGAAGGGCGGGTTGCGCACGTAAGTGGAGCTGTCTTCCCAGTCATAGGTCAGGCCGCCCGAGACATCGATGGCGCGCCATTTGGCGTCGCCGTCGAAGACATTGGCGTAGCGCTCGGCGAACATTTCAGGCGTCACGGCCGTGCGCACGATGTCTGCGATTTCTTTCGAGGACGGCCAGATTTCCTTCAGATAGACCGGCATGCCTTTGGCGTCTTCGCCAATCGGGTCGTTGTTCATGTCGACCTTCATCGAGCCGGCGATGGCGTAGGCCACGACCAGCGGCGGCGAGGCGAGATAGTTGGCGCGGACTTCGGAATGGACGCGGCCCTCGAAATTGCGATTGCCGGAGAGAACCGACGTCGCGACGAGGTCGCCTGCTTTGATCGCAGATGAAATCGGATCAGGCAGCGGGCCGGAATTTCCGATGCAGGTCGTGCAACCATAACCGACGAGATTGAAGCCCATGGCGTCGAGATCGTCCTGCAGGCCAGACTTCTCAAGATAGTCTGTGACCACCTGGCTGCCCGGCGCGAGCGAGGTTTTGACATGCGGCTTGACGGTGAGGCCGCGCTCGCGCGCATTGCGGGCTAGGAGGCCGGCGGCGATCAGCACGCTCGGATTAGATGTGTTCGTGCACGATGTAATCGCCGCAATCGCGACATCGCCGTGATGCAGGCTGTAATTGGCGCCTTCAACCGGGGCGGACGCATTCTTGTCGGCGACCTTGAACTCTTCGGCGAGCGCTCCGTCGAAAGCGGTGCTGGCGATTGACAAGGCGACGCGGTCCTGGGGCCGTTTCGGTCCGGCCAACGAAGGAACGATGTCTTCCAGGCCAAGCTCGAGCGTGTCGGTATAGACTGCGTCCTCGGCGTCCGGACGCCAGAAGCCATTGGCCTTCGCGTAGGCTTCTACGAGGTCCACCCTGTGCGGGTCGCGACCGGTCGAGCGCAGATATTTCAGCGTGTCTTCATCGATCGGGAAGAACCCGCAGGTCGCGCCATATTCCGGCGCCATGTTCGAGATCGTGGCGCGGTCCTCCAGCGAAAGCTTGTCCAGGCCGGGGCCAAAAAACTCCACGAATTTGCCGACCACACCGCGCGCGCGCAGCATCTGCGTGACGGTCAGCACAAGGTCGGTCGCGGTCGCGCCTTCAGGCAGAGCGCCTGACAGCTTGAAGCCGATGACTTCCGGAATCAGCATCGAAACGGGCTGACCGAGCATGGCCGCTTCGGCTTCGATGCCGCCCACGCCCCAGCCGAGAACGGAGAGGCCGTTGATCATCGTGGTGTGACTGTCCGTGCCCACGCAGGTGTCGGGAAAGGCGTAGACGGCGCCGTCTTCTTCGCGCGTCCAGACGGTCTGGCCGAGATGTTCGAGATTGACCTGATGGCAGATGCCGGTGCCTGGCGGCACGACGCGGAAATTCTCAAACGCCTGCGCGCCCCATTTCAGGAAGGTGTAGCGCTCATTATTGCGCTCATATTCGCGCTCGACATTTTTCTCGAAACTGTCCGCATGCGCGAAATAGTCGACCATGACGGAGTGGTCGATGACGAGGTCAACGGGCACTTGCGGATTAATCCGCTGGGGATCGCCGCCCATCTTGGCTGTCGCATCGCGCATCGCGGCGAGATCGACGACGGCGGGAACGCCGGTGAAGTCCTGCATCAGAACGCGGGCCGGGCGATAGGCGATTTCGTGACCGGCCGCGCCCTTGTCATCCAGCCAGGCCTTGAGCGCCTCGATGTCGGCTTTCGTGACCGAGCGGCCGTCCTCGAAGCGCAGCAAATTCTCCAGCAGAACCTTGTGCGTCATCGGCAAGCGCGAAACGCCCTCAAGCCCGTTGGCTTCCGCCGTCTTGAGATCGAAATAGGCGTAGGTCTTGTCGCCGACGGAAAGTTCACGGCGGCAGGAGAAACTGTCGAGGGAGGCCATTTGGATATCGTCCTTCGGAAAGGCGGGCGGCGCGGCGCAAAGCGCGCTCGCCGCATGCGGTCGGTGTTCGGCGCGCACTATAGTCACGCGTGCGCCTGCGTAAACGCGCTGCGTCGACGTATCGGGCGGGCAGGGGTATGCACGCAGGCATGACAATGCCGTCGACGCCTGCAGATGCGCTGCCCCGCGTTCAATTGGAAGCGCGCGAAATCGACGTCGTGCGCGCGGGAACAACGCTTGCGCGCGGGGTTTCCTTCGCGCTGCAGCCGGGCGACGCGCTGATCCTGCGCGGGCCGAATGCGTCCGGCAAAACCTCGCTGCTTCGCATGATCGCGGGCTTTGCGCCCGATCCGTCGGGTCGCCTGCAGCTTAGATCCGTCGACGATGCACAAGCGCTCGATCCAGCCGACGCCGTAGCCTGGTCGGGCCATGCCGACGGCTTGCGCGCCGATGAAACGCCGCGCAGCCATATCGGCTTTTTCGCGCGCTGGACCGGCGGCGCGAGGCGCATCGACGACGCGCTTGAAGCGCTCGGCCTCTCTCACGTCGCGGACCGGCCGGCGCGCCGGCTTTCTGCGGGTCAAAAGCGCCGGCTGGCGCTCGCACGCGTCTGGGCGTCGAACCGGCCGCTCTGGCTGCTCGACGAGCCATATGCGCCGCTCGACGACGCGGGCCGTGCGGCTTTGTCGGATATCGCAGCGCGCCATCGCGCGCGCGGCGGCCTGATCGTCGCATCTGCGCACCAGACGCTTGATTGGCCCGATGCGGAGGAATTGCGCTTGGAGGCCAAGCCGGCATGAGCGCGTGGCTGTTCCTTTTGCGGCGCGAAATCGCGTTCGCCTGGGCGGGCGGGGGCGGCGCATCAGCGCCGGCGGCGTTCTTTCTCGCCGCCTGCGCGCTTGCCGCGTTCGGCGTCGGCTCTGCGCCCGATCTCTTGGAAGCGGCTGCGCCCGGCGCTCTCGTCCTGGCGCTGGCCTTCGTCGCCATTCTTGGGCTCGAGCACTTGTTTCAGGGCGATCTTGAATCCGGCGCGCTGGATGTCGTCGCGCTCGGTCCTGCGCCCGTCGAGGCCGTCGCGCTCGCAAAAATATTAGCGCGTTCGGCAGCGACGCTTGCGCCGATCGCATTGCTTGCGCCGGCCGCATGCGCGTTGTTGAGCCTGCCCATGGGCGCAAGCGTGACGACGGGCGCTGCGATATTGCTGGCGGCGCCGGGCCTGGTGGCGGCGGGCGCTGCGCCGGCCGCATTGGCGGCGGGACGTGCGCGCGGCGGGTTATTGATCGCCGTCATGACGCCGCCGCTTTTGGCGCCCATCGTCATTTTCGCGGCCGCCGCTATTCGCGCGGCCGCACTGGGAGACAGCGCCGAGCCTGCGCTCTTGCTGTTGGGCGCTTGTTCGCTCGGCGCGCTCGTGATCGGGGTGCTCGGCGCCGCGGCCGCGCTGCGCCTACATTTGGAATAGATCGGCGCGGACCCGGCTCTGCGCTGTCACCGGGGAGCGGGTTGATGAGTTTCAAGCGCAGTTCGATTGCAGCGACCGCCTGGGCGGCGCTTGCCGGTCTCAGCGTCGCCGCCGCGCAG
>JAUIEH010000274.1 GCA_030428405.1 Alphaproteobacteria bacterium | reverse complement strand
ACTTTGCGCAGCGCGGCCGGCCGTCTCATCGAAGACGTCATCCAGACCGACGCCGCGCTTAATCCCGGCAATTCCGGCGGCGCGCTGGTGGACTCCCAGGGCCAGCTGGTCGGGATCAATACGGCCATTATCGGCGGCGCGCAGGGCCTGTGCTTCGCCGTTCCGATCAACACCGCCAAAGCCATCTTGCCGGCTCTGATGCGCGCAGGCCGCGTGCGGCGCGGCTGGCTGGCGGCGGAAGCGCAGACGCAAGGCTTGTCGCCCGCGATCACGCAGCGCTTGTCGCTCGAGCAGGATTCCGGCGTGCTCATCGTACGACTTGCACAAGGCGGTCCCGGCGATCTGGCGGGCCTGCGCCCCGGCGACGTGATTCTGGCCATGAACGGCGATCCGGTGCCCTCGCTCGACGCCATCTACCGGCATCTCGACCACGACAAAATCGGCTCAACCGTCACTTTGACCGTCCTGCGTCAGGGGCGCACGGTCGGACTTGAAATGACCGTCGTCGAGCGGGGCGCGGCGACGTAGCCACCAATTCAGCACACGAAACAAAGTGAGGCCTCATGTCCAAGCCGCGTTGTTATTTCGGTTTCCGCAGCCCGTATTCGCGTCTGGGACTTCACAAGCTCGAGCGCGCCGGCATTGATTGCACGCTCATCCCGTTCACAGGTCCGCCCGACGGCGCGCCGTTCTTCGATCCGATGACCAGCAAGCCGAAGCTTGCCTACTACGCCGCGGATGTCGCACGGATGAGCGCGCGCATGGGACTGGAAGTGACGCTGCCAAATCCGTTCGACGTCGATTTCACGCCCGCCAACACAGCATTCTTCGCCCTCGACCGCATCGGGCTCGGCATGGCCTTCGCGCTGGCGGTGTCTGACGCGCGTTGGGCGCGCGGCGAGGATGTTTCCGATATCGACGTGCTTGAAAATTGCGCGCGCCAGGTCGGCGCGACCTCACCGCTCAGTGAGCTGATGTTAGACGACGCCGCGTTGAAACAGGCTGTCGTGCGCGGGCGCGCCATGGTCGCGGAAGACGGCGTGTTCGGCGTGCCGTTCATTTCGTGGAACGGCCAGCACTATTGGGGCCACGACCGGATGGATCTGTTTCTCGAAGAATTCGCCGCGCCCGCCACGGCCTAGGCGCATGAGCGGGGCGAGGCGCGCAGGCTCGCGCCCCGTCAGCGCTATCGCCCTTCGCGCGCCCAGGCGCCGGCCAGCAGCGTCAGCGCAATCGCCACCGCCAGGAGCGCGGGCGCGAGCGGGCGGCGTTCTTGTGCGCGCACGATATAGGCGTCATTGCGCGCCAGTCCGAGCCAGCCGCGCCCGGATGCGACATCGCCCGCCCGGGTGCGTCTTATCTGCGGCATACGGACGCCGTCGCCTTCGCCAATGAAGTAAGCCCCGCCTTGGGTCGCTTCCAGCGTGGCGTCGAGCGGCTCGCTGGTCGGGCGCAGATCGGCGAATTCGCGCGGATTGATCGGACCCGCCGCCGCCGTCGTCGTCAGGTCTCCTGAACGCACGCGGTAAAGTCCGATCTGATCGGCAGGCAGGTCGGCGACGAAGGCGCCGGGACCGTCGGGCCTGAACGGCGCGGTGAACTCGGTTCCGTCAGGCGCGGTGATTTGAGCCGGCTCCGGGGCGTCGCCCATGGTGCGTCGCGCGATGCGGACTTCCTGATCGACGGATTGCGCGGTCAGACGCTCTTCTTCGAGCTCGGGTTCCTGCATCAGCCAGTGCGACAGTCTACGGAACAACTCGCCATGCGGGCCGCCGCCTTCAAAACCGCGCGACCACAGCCAGCTATGGTCCGACAAGAGCATCGCGACGCGCCCGTCGCCCTGGCGGTCGAGCACGAGCAGCGGGCGGTGTTCTGCGTCTTCCAGCACCGCTTCGCCCGAGATTTGGGTCGCAGCGATGATGCGGAACCAGCGGCCCCATTCCGGTTGTGCGGAATCCTCGCCAAGCGTGAAATCGCTGGTTACGGGATGGCGTCGACCTGAAGGCGTCACCGCCGGCCGGAAGCCGCGTTCAACGACATCCGTGGTCGGACGCACTGGCAAGACGGCGGAGAGCGGCGTGCGATAAAGGCTCGCCGAGGTCGCAAAGGGCGGGCCTGCCGCGATCAGAAGGGCGCCGCCGCTTTCGACATAGCGGGCGATATTGTCGAGATAGAGCATCCGCAGCACGCCGCGACGGCGATAGCGGTCGAAAATGATCAGGTCAAAATTCTCGAGCTGTTGTTCAAACAGCTCCTGAGTCGGAAAGCGGATCAGCGACAACTCGTTTTCCGGCGTGCCGTCCTGGCGCTCTGGCGGACGCAAAATCGTGAAGTGCACGAGGTCCACGGACGGATCGGACTTTAAAAGGTCGCGCCAGGCGCGCGCGCCGGCATGCGGCTCTCCGGTGATGAGCAGCACGCGCAAGCGGTCGCGCACGCCTGAGACGCTGACGGCGGCGCGGTTATTGATGAGGGTCAATTCGGCGGGGCCGGCCTCGACCTCGATCTCCACGACATTGGGCCCGCGCCGCTCCAGCGGCATTTCAACATCGGTGTCCTCGCCGACAATGGCGGTGGCGACCAATGGCTCGCCGCCGTCGCGGCGCAGCTCCACGCGCGCAGGCTCGCCGGTCGCGGCGTTCGGGCCGACATCTTCGACGCGAAGGGTGAAGCGGACGCGGTCGCCGACAATGCCGAAGGCGGGCGCGCGCTGAACGATCAGGCGCCGGTCGCCTGCATCGCGGTCCCCCACGACGAGCGCGTGCACGGGCGCATCGATGTCGAGATCGGCGCCGGCTTCTGGCGGATCATGCGCCTGGCCGTCCGTGACCATGACCACGCCGGCGAGCCGGCCGCGCGGCGCTTCGCCGAGCGCCTGAGCGACGGTATCGAACATCAAGGTGCCGTCCGCGCCGCCGAGCACGCGCGCCTCGACCAGCTCAAGCGTCGGATCGCCGTCGGCCGCATCGCGCACGGCCTGAGCGGCGCGTTCGGCGCCGGTCTCGCGCTCGCCGACGGTCATGGACTGGCTGTCGTCGACGATCAGAAGAGCGACGTCGGGCAGAGGCTCGCGGTCTTCTTCGACCAGCGAGGGATTGGCGATGGCGAGCGCGACCGCGCCGATGGCGGCGAGGCGCAGGATCAGCCCGCGTTTGGGGGCGAGCAGGCCGGCGATCGCCGCGCCTGCGCCGAGTGCGGCCAGCAGCCAGGACGCGATCAGCGGTTCGAAGACGAGGGTGAGGCCGTTCATCTTTATTGCCCCAGCCGTTCGAGAATGGCGGGCACGTGCACCTGATCGGATTTGTAGTTCCCGGTCAGTACGTACATCACCAGATTGATGCCGAAGCGATAAGCGATTTCGCGCTGGCGCTCGCCGCCCGGCGTGACCGCCGCCAGAGGACGTCCGGACTCATCGACCGCCCAGGCCGCCGCCCAGTCGCCGCCGCCGACGACAACGCCGGAAACGCCGTCGCGCGCAGACCCGCGCGTATCCGCCTCCACCCAGACCGGCGCATCGCGCCAGCGGCCCGGAAACTCGCTGAGGAGATAAAAGGCGCGGGTGAGAACATGTTCATCCGGGACCGGAGCAAGTGCGGGAATGTCGATTGTTTCGACGATGCGCTCAAGGCCGGGATGGGGCGCGCCGCCGCGCATGGCGGCGGTTGCGGCGTCGCGCGTATCGATGACCAGCACGCCGCCGGTGCGCAGAAAGAGATCGAGACGCTCTGCGGCTTCCGGCGAGGGCGCGGGCGTGTCTTCATCGACCACCCAATAGAGCATCGGCAGAACCGAAATGTCGTGGACTTCGAGGTTTACGCCGAGCGGCTCGGCCGGCTCGATCGAGGTGCGCCGGTTAAGCTGTCGCGACAGGCCGACCAGACCGGCGCGCGTCATTTCATCCGTGTCCTCATCACCGGTGATGACATAAGCGAGGCGCAGCTCGGACAGCGCCATCATGTAGAACTCATCATCGCTGAGCGGTTCGTCCTGCGCATCCGCGCCCGGCGCAAATATGACCAGCGCGAAGAGCGCCGACGCCGCCGTCGCAGCGGAACGCCTGCCGACGCCGCGAAACGTTCCGCCCAGCCAGCCCATGGCGAGTGCGTCGAGGATCAGGAGCGCAAGCGCGAGCGCCAGAAGCGGCCCGCCGAGCGGGCGCGGCGCAGGCCCCGTTTCGGTCACCAGCGCGAGGCCGGCCGGCATGGCCGGCAGCGGCGCGAGCGTTGCGCCCTCGCTCAAGACGTTCAGTGCACGCGCAGCGCCGGCGCGACTATAGCGGCCGGGCGGGGTGTCGATGCTGGCGCGCGCCTCGTTGAACGCATCGGCTTCAATGCGCGCATCCACGCCAGCGCTTTCCAGCCGACCTTCCGCCGTCAGCGAAGCATCCAGCCGCCAGGCCGCGCCGGTGGCTTCCTGTTCGCTCGGCGCGCTTGAATTCGCATACGCCGCCACGCGCGCCATCATTTCCGGGAACAGGCCGGAAATCGGCAGGTTCGACCAGTCAGGCGCGGCGGTGACGTGGA
>JAUIEH010000273.1 GCA_030428405.1 Alphaproteobacteria bacterium | reverse complement strand
TAAATGCGGCAGCGATAATCCGCGTCGAGATTCGGACACGCGGTCGCCGCCGGCTTATCAATCGGGAAATCCTCCGAGCGCACGAATGCCGGCGCCGCACAGCATAACCCCGCGCAGCGCGCACAATTAGGCGTCAATTCGCGTGCGGTCATGCTGGCGCGCTCGGCATGGGGGGAGCCTACAGGATGAAGGCGGCGCCGACGAAACACCCCAGCGCGTAAGCGCATTCGCCGTGAGCGAAACAAAAAACCGCAATCAGCGTGAGCGAAAGAGTGGTGCCCAGGAGAGGACTCGAACCTCCACGGGTTGCCCCACACGGACCTGAACCGTGCGCGTCTACCAGTTCCGCCACCTGGGCATCAGAAGGCGAGCCGGCTAAATAGGGGCAAGGGGCCGGGCGGGTCAATGCGCAATAAGGCTCAATCCTGCCGCACGCGCGTTTGTCGGCGTCGGGCCCGTTGATTGCGGGGCTTTCCCGTCGGGCTCATCAGTCCAGCGTGCGGCGATAACGCGCCATCGCGGCGGCGCCGACCACCAGCAGGATGATGACGAGCGGGATCAGATCGCCGCCGACATCGGGAAAGCCGGCCTCCTTCAGCATGGTCGCGCGCACGACGCGGATGAAATGCGTCGTCGGCAGCGCCTGGCCGATCGTCTGCGCCCAATCCGGCATGCCGCGAAAGGGAAACATGAAGCCGGACAGAAGGATCGACGGCAGGAAGTAGAAAAACGTCATCTGCATGGCCTGCATCTGCGTGCGCGCGACCGTCGAGAACAGGAAACCGATCGCGAGATTGGTCAGCACGAACAGCGAGACTGCGAGCGCGAAGGCGATGAAATCGCCGTTAAACGGCACCGCGAAGACAAAGCGCGCGGCCATCAGCATGACGAAAGTCTGCATCGCGCCCACGGCGACGAAGGGCATGATCTTGCCGACCATCACCTCGATGGGGGCCGCAGGCGAGGCGAGCAGGGTCTCCAGCGTTCCGCTCTCGGCCTCGCGCGTCAGCGACAAGGCGGTGAACATCGCCATGGTCATGGTCAAGATAATGCCGAGCAGGCCGGGGACGATATTGGTCGCCGTGCGGCCCTCGGGGTTATACCGTCTGTGCACGACGGGCTCGACCGGCGCGATGCCAGGGGCGGGCGCTGCGGCGCCGAGCGCCTCCATGCTGGCGCGCGTGACGATTTCGGCGAAGGCGGCGACGGGCGCGCTCGAGGCGCTGGGGTCGGTCGCGTCCGCATCGAGCAGGATTTGCGCGCCCGCGCCGGCGGCGGCGTCGGTTTCGAAATTGGGCGGCACGGCGACGATGAAGGTCGCCTCGCCAGAGCGAAGCGCGGCCGCGGAAGCTTCCGCATCCGGAGAAATCCCTGTAATCTCGAAATAATCCGAGTTCTCCAGCGCGCGCACGATGGACCGCGTGACCGGCCCGTTATCGGCGGCCTCGAGCAATGTCGGCAGATGACGCGGATTGGTGTTGATGGCGAAGCCGAACAAGGCGAGCTGCACCAGCGGTATGCCGAACATCATCGCGAAGGTGAGGCGGTCGCGCCGCATCTGCACCATCTCCTTGGCCATCAAGGCGCCTATGCGCCGCACCGAAAGCCTGGGCAGTTTCATGAGAAATTATCCGCCGCGCCGGTCATCAGATAGATGAAGGCTTCTTCCAGCCCCGTGCGCGCATGTTCGATGGTCACGCCCTCGCGGTCGCGAAACGCATCGATCGCGCCTGACAGCGCTTCAGCATCGCGCCCGCTCACATGAAGCGCTGAGCCGAAGCGCGCGACCTGTTCAACGCCTGGCGCACCTTCGAGTTGATCAGCGATCGCGCCCAGCCCTGCGCCTTCGAGCCGCCAGGTCGTCAGCCCGACGCGCGAGGCGATTTCGCCAGACGGCGCATCGATGAGCTTTTTTCCGTATGCGATGAAAGCGATGAAGCCGCATTGCACGGCTTCGTCCATGTAATGCGTTGAGACCAGCACGGTGACGCCCGAGCGCGCGAGCGTGCGAATCTGGTCCCAGAAATCGCGTCGCGCCTTGGGGTCGACGCCCGCCGTAGGCTCGTCCAGCAATAAGAGGTCGGGCTCATGCAGACAGGCGACGGCGAGCGCGAGGCGCTGTTTCCAGCCGCCGCTGAGCTGACCGGCGAGCTGCTTGGCGCGCGGGGCGAGGTCATATTCCTCAAGCGCTTCTTCGACCTTGGCGTTGACGTCCAGCCGGTGCAGGCGGGCCATGAACTCCAAATTCTCGCGCACGGTGAGGTCCTGATAGAGCGAGAAACGCTGCGTCATATAGCCGACGCGCGCCTTGATGAGATCGGTTTGTTCGACCACGTCATAGCCTAGGCAAGTTCCCGTGCCGGCGTCAGGCTTGAGCAGGCCGCACATCATGCGGATGGTGGTCGTCTTGCCCGACCCGTTAGGCCCGAGAAAGCCGTAGATCGCGCCGCGCGGCACGGTCATGTCGAAATCATCGACGACGGTCTTTTCACCGAAGCGTTTCGTCAGTCCACGCACGTCAATGACGTTCGGCGCGCTCGTGCGCGCGCTCGCACCGTTTTGCGCCGGCGCTGTGATCGGCGCCTCGCTCACCCGTTCGCCTCCAGCGCATGCACGGCGACCGGCAGGCCGACGGGCAGGGCCTCGGCGTCGCCCACAGGACGGGCGTCGACGCGATAAACGAGGCGCGCGCGTTCTTCGTTTGAGTAGATGATGGGCGGGGTGAATTCGGGCTCCTGAGCGCGCGATATGACGGTGGCGGACAAATTCGACGCACAGCCGTCACAAGTCAGCGCCACGCCCACGCCCGGCGCCAGCGCGTTGATATTCTCCTCGCGCGCGAAGAAGCGAATGCGCGTTGCGCCGTCTGGCAGTAGGGTGATGACCGGCGCCGTCGGCCCCGCCATTTCGCCCGGCCGGCGCAGCACTTCATCGATGCGCGCCGGCGCGCTTGCGCGCACGGTCCGGTCCGCCAGTCTGCGACGCGCAGCGGCCAGCCCCGCCTCTGCCGCCGCCGCATCGGCCTCAAGCGCGGCGATGGCGTTTTCGCGCGCGGGCAGTTCCGTGACGGCGAGGCGTGCGCGCATCTCAGCCACGCGACCGGCGGCGACGTCGGCTTCGGCCTGCAGCGCATCGAGCTGGGCGCGCGGCATTACGCGGCGTTCAAACAATTCGCGCCCGCGCGTCAGGTCTTCCTGCGCGCGCGCCTGCGTCGCCTCAGCCTGGGTCAGCAATTCGCGCGCAGCTTCGATTTCCTCAGCGCGTCCTCCTGCACGCGCATCGGCAAGACGTGCGCGCGCTGCGTCAGCGCGCGCCTCCGCTTCCGCCGCGGCGGCGTCTTCGCGCGCATGGTCGAGCACGAACAGAATGTCTCCCGCCTCGACATGGTCGCCCTCGCTGACGGCGATCTCCGCGATCGGTCCGGCCTCGATCGGCGCGACGCGCCTGAACTCGCCCTCGACATAGCCATAGGCAAGCGGCTCCTCGCCGCTGCAGGCGGACAAAATGGCGAGCGCGATCAGCGCGAAAGCGGCGCGTCTCATCAGGCGGCGTCCTCTGCTTGGGGAACGGATAATCCGTTCAGCAATATATCGGCAATACCGTCGGCGAGCTCGCCTGGCGGCGGGGCGTCGGGGTCTTCGAAAATGTGCAGGAGAAAGGCGCTCGCCATCACCGGCCCGATAAAAACGCGGATGCCGATGCGCGGCTCAACCCGTCTGAACACGCCCTTTTCGACGCCCGAGGCGAGAAGCTGTTTCAGGGCGCGCATGCCCACGTCGATGACATGGGCGCGGTAGAATTTCGCCAGACGCGGATAGCGCAGCCCCTCCGCCAGGATCAGGCGCGGCGCGGCGAAGAGCTTCGGGTCGGTCAGCGCGTGGCACATGAAGTTGAGCAATTGGCGCAGGGTCGCTGCGGGATCAGCGCCGCCGGCCGCCGCCACCATCGCCTCGCCCTGCGCTGCGATTTCGCCGGCCGAGCGCTCGATCAGGGCCTCGAACAGCGCCTCTTTCGAGTCGAAATAATGATAGAGCGCGCCCTTGGAGAGCCCTGCGCGCTTGGCGATTTCGTCCATGCGCGCGGCCTCGAGCCCGCGTTCGGAAAACACATCCCGCGCCGCCGCCAATATCTCATCCGGCCGTTCATCGGGTCGTCTGGAGCGCTCTCGTTTCATGCGCACTTATTAACCGACCAGTCGGTCAATAGCAAGGGGTGCATGTAATCAGGGCGGGCATCATCGGCGCCGAGGAGCGAGCTGCGCTCGTTGCGCGGGGGAGAAGTCTTGCTTGGCGCTGTCGCTCGGCGCTTTTCTATGGCGCTACCGCTCGGTGTTCTTTCGCAGCGCTGCCGCACGCTAGGCGCTCGCTAACTGAGCGCAGGATGCGCCCATCCTTCCCCGAGCGGGAGCAGAGCAGTGCGCCTCCCAAAACTTATCCGCCCCCGTCCCAACGCCCCCATAATGGCTCCCGTCTCCGCTCAACGGCGGGCTCGCGCACCGGATGCGGGCGGGCGGAGGCTGACGCGCCGCGGCTCATCCGTGACCG
>JAUIEH010000272.1 GCA_030428405.1 Alphaproteobacteria bacterium | reverse complement strand
TCGCAGTAATGATAGACGCGCGGCGTCGGCGTGTCGGTCGGCTGAAGCGCGCTCAGGACCTGGTATTCGCGCGCGACATTATGCGCCCATTTCGGCGCGCCGGCCGGGCGCATGCGCATGACCACGGGGCCTGCGTCCGTGTCGAGACGAAAGGTCGGGTTGGACTGGCCGCCTTTGAGTTGTGTTATTTTTTCTATTCTGCGCCAGGGAAGGCCGTGTTCGGCGAATCGCGCTTCGAGCGCTGCGTATACGTCTTGTCCGAAATCGTACAATCCGGCCTCCCTGGCGGCTTAGTCGTTCTGGCTGCGCGCGCGCACAATCTCGCGCAGATCGCGTTTGAGCACCTTGCCGACGGGATTGCGCGGCAAGGCGTCGAACACTTCCAGGCGCTCAATTTGTTTGTAGACGGCGACTTTCTTCACGTCGCGCAAATAGGCGTTAAGTTCGTCCATGCTCGGCGCTTGCCCGGATGCAGCGATGCAAGCGCAAATACGCTCGCCCATGATCTCATCGGGTGCGCCGATAATGGCTGCTTCAATAATGGCGGGATGAGCGTGGAGATGATTTTCGAGCTCCTCGCTCGAAATGTTCATCCCGCCACGCACAATGATGTCCTTTAGGCGGCCGAGAAACTTGAAATATCGCCCGCCTTCGCCCGCGATTTCGAAGAGGTCGCCGGAGCGATACCAGCCGTCTTCGTCGAACGCCGCCGCCGTAAGCTCCGGCGAGCGCCAATAGCCGGCGAAAACGGTGGGCCCTTTGACGCGGAGTTCGCCGACGCGTCCGGGCTCGGTGATGTCTTCGCCCGTATCGGGATCGACCAGGCGGGTGCGGATGCGCTCTGCATAAGGAAAATTATAGCCGAACTCGGGATGACCGAGCCTTGCGAAATAGACGGAGCGCTCTTCGAAATCGGGAATGTCTTCAGGCGTGGACACCAAGCCGGCGCCCTCATTGGAGCCGTAATTATTGATGATGTCGACGCCGTAGCGCGTTTTGATTTTTTCCAGAACGCTGGGCGAGAGTGTTGCGGAGCCGGAGCCGAGCGTGTTGAGCCGGTTGAAATCAATAGCGTCCAGCGCCTCAGGTTTGTCGAGCATGCGTGCAAGGACGGCAGGCGCTGCAAGGGTGAACTCGACACGTTCCGCGCTCAGCTGTTCCAGAAAGACGTCGAGGTCAAACGGGTGGTGGAGGATGAGCGCGCCGCCAAGATCGAGCCAGGTCGCGATGCTGGTCACGCCGCTCTGATTGACGATTGGAAACGGCGCCAGCGTCGTCGCGCTGTCTGGCAGCTTTGCAGCTGAACGGACGAAATCGGAAATGGCGAGCCATTCCGTGCTGCTGCGCGGCACGCCTTTGGGTTCGGCTTCCGTGCCCGATGTCCAGCAAATCGTGACAACGTCGCCGCTGCTCATCTCCAGCGCTGCGACCGCCTCATCGGCCTCTTGCAGCGCTTTTTCGCTCACATTTTTGAGCCGCGCGCCAAGGTCGACGACGCCGTCATCCGCGCCATCGATGGCGAAGACTTTGGTCAAGCTGGGTGCTGCGTCCGCCACCTCGCGCATGCGCGCGGCGGCTTCATCCTTGCCGATGCGCAAGGCGGTGACGGCGGCCTTGGCGTCTGTCTTTCTTGCGATATGTCCGAGTTCGTGCGCGCGATGTTGCGCTGGCGCCGGCGTCATGATGACGCCCAGGCGCCAGGCCGCGAGGAACAAGATGACCAGCTCGACGACATTGGGCAGTTGCGTCAATATCACATCGTCGCGCCGCAGACCTTCTTCATAAAGAACGGTGCTGAGCGCGCGCGCTTCTTGCTCGACCTCGGCCCAGTTGAGGCGGCGCGGCTCGCCGCTGGCGAAGCGCGCCCGATCCGGCGCGTCGATGAGCGCTTCCGTGTCGGGTTCGCGCGCGGCGTTTCGGGCGATGAGGTCCGCCAGCAATTCGTCGCGCCACCATCCGCGCGCGATGAAGTCCTCTCGGATTTCCGGTGCAAACAGGATCACGACCGCGCTCGCCCGTTCAGGCCGCCGCCTTTCGCGCCTTGCGCAAGACGCCGGTGTCGAACAGCTCGTTCCAGACCTTGATCTTGTCGTTCTCGATCGTGACGAACGCCATGCACGGCATCGAGACGCGCTTTCCTTCAAGACCTTCGGCCTTGCCGGTCATGTGGATCGTGAACGAGACCGCGCAGACATCGCCATCGCTCGCCGCTTGCGTGATTTCGTAGTCAAGGTCCGTCCACATCGCTTCGAGCGTGGAAATATGCTCGCGCATGCCGTCGAAGGATTTTACGCCGCCATAGGGGTCCATGCTTGTGAAGTCTTGCGTGAATGCGCCGACATAGGCTTCGTGATCGCAGGCGCGCCAGGCGTCCAGGAGTCGGGTGATGGCGGGATGCGGTTGCGACATGGGGCGTCCTCCAATAAAGCATTATGGGTGCAGTCGAGTCAGGCCTGCGATTGGCTTGCGCGTGTACGGAATTGTTCGCTCAAGACGCGCTTGAGTGGCTTGCCGGTTGGGTTGCGTGGCAAAGCGTCGACGATTTCAAGGCGTTCAGGCAACATATATTTGGGTGTGCCGGCCGCACTCAGCGCCTCGATTAGTTCCGGGAGCGTCAGGGCCGCGCCCGGACGCAATGCCGCCACGGCGCAAATGCGCTCGCCCAGACGCTCATCGGGATAGCCGATGGCGACGGCCTCGGCGACGGCGGGGTGGTCCTGGATCGCGGCTTCCAATTCGCCGACAGGGATTTTCACGCCGCCCCGATTGATGACGTCCTTTAGGCGGTCGACATAGCGGAAGAAGAAGAAATCCTCGCCGTCGCCTGCGATCTCGAAAATCTCGCCCGAGCGGAAATATCCGTCTGCGTCGAATTCGCTGCGGTCGAGTTCGTGTTCCGCCGTCCAATAGCCGGGAAAGAGGGCGGGGCTTTGAAATACAAGCTCGCCGGGACGTTTCGGCTCGGTGATCTGCTCGCCTGTTTCAATGTCGACGAGCCGGGTTTCGAGTGCTGCGCCAATCCGCACCCCGGCTGCGTCGACGTCGCGCCCGGCCGCGCGCATCGCATTGAAGCGCGGAAACAGGCGCGCGCGCCGATAGGAATCGCTCGTCACGGCCGGGCTCGACATGAAGGTCATGCCCTCCGTCGAGCCGAACGCGTTGACGACCTCGATCCCGTAGCGTTCGCGATAGCCATCGATCATCCAAGGGTCGAGCGGGGCCGAGCCGCATAAAAAACTCCGTACAGAGCTGACGTCGCGCCCGTCGAGCGTGTTTTCCTTCAGCATCGCATTGAGCATGGCTGGCGCTGCGACGGTGTGATTGATCTCATGTTCTTCGATCTGATCGAGGAAAATCTTCATGTCGAAAGGATGGTGCAGAGCGAGCAGACCCTGGGTTTCGAGCCAGGGCAGGAAGAGGCCGTTATAACCCGCCGTATGTGCCATCTGCATCGGCGCGAGCAGGCGCTCGCCCGGCTCGAGACCGCCTGAATCAACGCAGCATCCCCCGGTCGGACGCCAATTATTGTGGCTGCGCGGCACGCATTTGGGATCGCCCGTCGTGCCCGATGTCCAATGCATGGTGACGATGTCGTCGCCGCTGACCTCAATTTGGCCGGCATAATCGAGATAATCTGGGCTTGGATCGGGCAGCGCGGTGATGTCGTCAATGCTGTCCAGTCCCGGCGCGTCGCGCGTTGCCGGCCCAAGTCCGAGGACCGAGGAGCCCAGTTCTGGTGTTTGCGCAATGGCGCTGGCGAGGCTGCGCGCGGGTTGTTCGTCCTTAAACGCATTGATGGCGAGACCGACGCGCGGGCGCAGATGCCTGACGATGCGCGCCAGGTCGCGCTCGCCATAGGCCAGCAGAAGCGGAGAGGCGATGGCGCCGAGGCGCGCGGTCGCCAGAAAAAACAAGACGATTTCCACGATGTTCGGCAGGAGCACGACGGCGACGTCGTCCTTGCGCAGGCCGTGGTCGTAAAGCGCGCTCGCCAGTCGATCGACGAGCGCGTCGGCTTGCGCGAAGGTCAAACGCTTGGGGCCGCCGAAGGCGAATTCGTCCCGGTCCGGCGCATCCGCTAATGCGAGCTGCTCCGCGCGCGCGGAAACGCACGCGCGGAACATGTCGTCAATCGTAACATCGCCCCACCAGCCGGCGGCGCGCCACCGGGCGATGGTCTCGGGCGCATCGAGGATCACAGTATTTCCTCCCAGATGGCGCGTCCGTCTTTGCGCGGACGTCGCTTATGCTTTTTCTCCCATGATCTCGGCGACATGCAGGAGATAGGGATTGGCCTCGCCTTGGGTCATTGCCATGTAACCGGCCATGTCGAAATAGTCGCGGGCGCGCCAGATTTTATCATCTTTAATCTGATAAATCCCCATATAGGGCATGGCCACCGTGATGTCGTTGGGCTGGTCGTATTCGTCTACGCCCTCGAACAGGATCTTGTCATCGTCTTCGGCCCAGTTCACGATCCGCCAGCGGCTGCGGACCTGATGGTCCCACAACATGTCGATGCGCTTTTGCATGAATTCCTTGCCG
>JAUIEH010000271.1 GCA_030428405.1 Alphaproteobacteria bacterium | reverse complement strand
CAGCCTGGCAAAGCGCATCCAGCGTCACGTCAAACAGCGCCACGTCATGCGTGCCCGGCGGTCCGCGCGTTTCAAACAGCGGATGGAGTTCGCGCGCCAAGGCGTCGCGCTCGGCCTTGGTGAGATATACGTCGTCGAGAGAGAACGCTGCGACCCGCAAGTCGGCCGTCTCTTCGCTCAGGCGTCGAACGAGCGTCGACTTACCCGCCGCCTGCGCGCCGGAAACGCCGAGCACGGGCGGCGTCTGGCAGCCTTTTCGTTGCGCGCGCCAGCTATTGACCTCGTGCGCCACGTCATTCCAAGAGGACATTCACCGCTCCGCACGCCTTGCAGCGGGCCCGAGCGCAGGAGCGCGCAAACGTGGTCCGCCGTAATTTGGACATAGCGCGTTTAGATATACGCCAGCCCCCGCATTCGACCGCCTGGTTGAATTTGCGGACATATCGACCCTTTTGCGCAAGCGGAGACAGGCTTCGCAACCGCAAAAGCATTGGAGGAATACCCGCATGCGTCTTACTTGCGCCGCCGCGATCGCGGCCGCCATCGCCTTGACGTCCGCGGTCAGCGCACAGGAACGGGACGAGCCGACTGTGCAGCTCACCGCGGCCGAAATCGCGAGCTTCCGCGACACGCTCAGACCGGCGGGCACGCCGCGTCAGGACTCGCCGAAGCCAGGCGGAGAAGGCGGCGCAGCGCCAATCGGCGACGACAGTTGTGAACACGCCCGCGACAATGAATGCGACGAGCCCGGCGTCGGCACGGGCGCTTGTCCGAGCGGCACGGACCACACCGACTGTCAGTATCTGCTCGCAGGTGAAACCGACAGCTGTCAGCACGCCAATGACGGCGAGTGCGACGAGCCGGGTTTCGGCACAGGCGCGTGCCCGCAGGGCTCCGACCGCACCGATTGCGGCGACGTCTCGCATTTGCGCTATCGCACGGATAGCTGCCCGCACGCCTTTAACGGCACGTGCGACGAGCCCGGCGCCGGCGGCAATGATCAGTGTGAAGCCCGCACGGACCGCACCGACTGTGTCGGCACTGCGCGGCCCGAAACAATCAACGACCACTTTTTCGGCGACGACGACCGGCGCGTGATGCCGACCGACCAGATGCCGTGGCAGGTCATCGGCGAAATCCGCTTCGAATCCGGCGGCGCGTGCACGGCGACCCTGATCGCCGAGGACGTGCTCGCAACGGCGGCGCACTGCGTCGCTGAAGCCGACTATGTTGACGCACGCGCTACTTTCACGACGGGCTTCGCCCTGCCCGGCGGTCCGCGCAGTGCGCAGGTCACGGACTTTTTCCTCGACCCGAACTTCGACTACGGACGTTTTTCCAGCACGAACGACATAGACGGCCTGGACTGGGCGCTGTTGCGCATCGACCAGCCGCTCGGCGCCGAGCTGGGTTTCGTTGAAGTGCGCCCGTTGGTGAACGAGTTCGGCGCGGAAGGCGCGCGCGAAATCGACATCTATCAGGCCGGCTATAGCTGGGACACTGGCGAAAACCTGTCCGGCAATAACGGCACGTGTCACATCCTGATCGCCTACCCGGACAACACGATGTCGCATGACTGCGACACCACGCGGGGCGATTCCGGCTCGCCGTTCATGTGGCGCGAAGGCGATACCTATTATCTGATGGGCACGGACTCTAATTTCCGGTCCAATCCGAGCGGTCCGTTCATCTATATCGCCGTGCTCGCCGAAAGCTTCGCCGACTACGTGCCGCGTTTTGTGGCCGGCGAAATCGGCAATGGCGGCCCTGTCTCGGACAACATCACCTTCCCGTCCAAGCCAGGCATGATGAGCTACGAAGAAGCCGGCGGCGCAGCCGCAGGCGGATTTGACGGCGATCCAGTCACGCCCAAGACGTCGAATTCACCCACTGAATAGAATATCCATTCAGTGAAAGGCCCCGCCGGCGTCCGCCGTGCGGGGCCTTTCCTTATTTGGCCGAATTCTTAGCGATCATCGCGGTTTTTCGAGGAATTGCTTAGACCTCGTTTACCATCGCGACCTAGCGTGCGCTGTTAACGTTACGCATTGCGAGACGCCGCATGGCCAACGATCTAGCTGGCATCAGCGTGCTGATCCTCGATGATCAGAAAAACATGAGGGCGCTTTGGCGCTCCATCATGCTGGGCTTCGGCGTGCGCGATGTTTACGAAGCCGCCGACGCAAGCGCCGCCTTCGACATTCTACGCAACCGCGAGATCGATGTCGCCATTGTCGACATGATGCTCGACGAGCTCGACGGCGACAGTTTCGTGCGCATGGTGCGGCGCTCTGCGCAAAGCCCGTGCGTGACGCTTCCGATTATTGCGTGCACGGCGCATACCCGTTTCACCATGATCAAAAAGCTGATCGACGCCGGCGTGGACGAAGTCCTGACCAAGCCGGTCTCGGTGGAAAGCGCCTGGCAAAAGCTTGTCGCCATCGTCAATCACCGGCGCGTTTTCGTGCACTCGCCGAATTTTGTCGGCCCGGACCGGCGGCGCCGCGCGGATCCCGACTTTGAAGGGCCGTTCCGCCGCGTTTCGGACGAAACCGAGCAGGAGATGTTCGATATCGGCTGAGCGCGACCTGCGCGTCGAGTGGTGCCTCCGGTCCGACTCGAACGGACACTCTGTTTCCAGAAACGGATTTTGAATCCGTCGCGTCTACCAGTTCCGCCACGGAGGCACGGGGGCGGGAGCATACGCACGCCGCACTTAGCGTCAACGCCGCTCGACGCGTGCATCGCCCGCGTCTAAGTTCCGCCGCCGCTGCGACCCCGGAGAGACACTTAAATGGACGTTCAAGCCAACGCTGACGCGCGGGCCAGCCTCGTTGCGACCATTCGCACGATCGCGGATCAGGCCGATGATGACGGCCTCACGCTGCAAGCGCTGATGGAGCGCCTTGGCGAACGCGCCTTCGGCGCCGCCTTGTTCGCGCTCGCTTTGCCCTGCTGCATTCCGTTTCTCTACATCATCCCGCAGCTGGTCTCGCTGCCGATGATGGCGTTTGCGGCCCAAATGGCGGCCGGCCGCAACGAGCCTTGGCTGCCGGCGCGCTTCGCAGACCGGCGCATCGATAAAGCCGGGCTCGAACGCATGGCCCGCGGCGGCGAGCGCTTTTTCGGCTGGGCCGAACGCATTTCCGCGCCGCGGCTGTTGTTTCTCTCCACGCCAATCGCCGAGCGTATCGTCGGCGGCGTGCTGTGCATTTTCTGCGCATCGATCCTGACGCCGCTGCCGTCCACCAACACGGTGCCCGGCTTTGCGGTCGCGCTGAGCTCTTTCGGGCTGATGGAGCGCGACGGCCTGTTGATCGCGGCGGGTCTGATCATAGGTGTGCTGTGGGTGAGCCTTTTGGTTTTCGCCGCGGTATTCTTGGGCACGCACGGCATTTCCGCCGTCATCGAGTTCGCGCGCGGTCTGTTTTCCGGCGGCTGAATAGCGCATCAGCCTGTTGAACGACCTTATGGTAGGACTGGGTTCATGAGCGTCAGCGTCGAAACTCTGATCGACCGCGCCTTGCGCTATTGGCCGGCCCTGGCCGGCCTGTTCGCGGCGAGCATGCTCGCCGCCGCCCATCTCATCGAGCGCGTCGGCGGATATGAACCCTGCGAACTTTGCTACCGCCAGCGCGAAATCTATTGGGCGCTCCTCGCGCTGGTCGCAGCGTCGGCCTTCATCTGGGCGCGGCGGCCGGAAAGTCGCGCCGCGCGCGGCGTCGAGGCGCTGCTGGCCGTGGGCTTTCTGACCAGCGCAGCGGTCGCAGGCTTTCATGCCGGCGTCGAATGGGACTGGTGGACGGGTCCGGCCTGCACCGGCGCGACGGCGACCTTCGATCCGTCGGTTCTGGACGCCGCCATGAACGTTAATTCCTGCGATATCGCGCCGTTCCGCATTCTCGGCCTATCCATGGCCGGTCTGAATGCAGTCGCCGCTTTGGTGATGGCGGGCTTGTGCCTGTTCGCTGCGGCGGGGCCGCGTGATCCAATGGAGACGAGATGACGAGCCGCGCCAAACCGCCCGCCGCCCCCGGCGACAGTGGGCGGGCACGCCGCACCGAGGAAATGATCCGCGTCGACCATGCGGGCGAGTATGGCGCCGTGGCGATCTATCGCGGCCAGCGCGCGGTGTTTGATCGCGTCGCCTCCAAGCGCCGCATCGCGCGCCAGCTCGCTGAGATGGAAAAGGACGAACAGGAGCATCTCGACGCCTTCGATGCTCTTCTCGCAGAACGCCGCGTGCGCCCGACGGCGCTGGCGCCGTTGTGGAACGCTGCGGGATATGCGCTGGGCGCCGCCACAGCGCTGATGGGCGAGCGCGCCGCCCATGCCTGCACGGAAGCCGTCGAGACGGTCATCGAAGGCCATTACGGGCGGCAGATCGACGAGCTGCGCGAGCGCGGCGACGAGCCGGCGCTGGCGGACAAGTTTGAGCGCTTCCGCGAAGAAGAACTCGCCCATCGTGACCTGGCCGTCGAAGAAGGCGCCAAGTCGGCGCCCGGCTATCCGGTGTTGTCGCGCATGATCGCCGCCGGCTGTCGCG
>JAUIEH010000270.1 GCA_030428405.1 Alphaproteobacteria bacterium | reverse complement strand
ATAAGCGTGATCAGCGGCGCGAGCAGAAAGAGCGGCCGGTCCGCGCCCGCCGGCACGACAATCTCTTTGAGAAAGAATTTCAAGGCGTCCGCTATGGTCTGAAGCAGGCCGAACACGCCGACCACGTTGGGACCTTTGCGCATCTGCACGGCCGCCCAGATCTTGCGGTCGAGCAGAACGGCGGCGGCGACCGAAAGCGACAGAACAATCGTAAACGCGAGCACCTGTCCGAGCGTGTAGAGCGTCCACTCCACGCCGAACGGCCAATCGAAGAACGGAATTGGGTCGGTCATTCATCGTCCCCGGAAGGTTTTTGCTCGCGCGTTGCGACGTGACTGGTCGCGCTGATCGCCGCCCCAAAGGCGACGCCCAGCGCAACGCCGATGGCGAGATCGCCCATTGCTGCGCCCAAGGCGACGCCAAGCGCAATGCCCGCGGCCATGCCCGCGCCGCTGCGTGCAGCGTTGGCCCGGCGTGCGCTGTCGCTTTGTGCGGCGTTCATCAGTTCACTCCGCAGCCGCCAGCGCGCCGGACGCAGCACCCGATGCAGCTGACGCCTCCGCCATCGTGGTCGAGGCGCGCGCAATCGGATTGGTGAAGTAGAAGCCCGTGAGGCGGCTCTGCAGCGCTGCGCCGTCGAGTTCGCCGGCGGCGCCGAAACCGCTCAGATCAAGCGCGCCGGCGCTTGCTCCGCCAGGCGCGTAATCGACCGCGCCGAATGTCGGATGCTCCGTCATCAGCTTGGCGCGCAAGGCGGCGAGATCGTCGAACGGCAAGGTGCGGCCGCAGCGCTCGGACAAAGCGCGGATGATCGCCCAGTCCTCGCGCGCCTGCCCCTTGGGCGCGACCGCACGGCGGGCGGATTGCACGCGGCCTTCGGTGTTGACGTAAATGGCGTCTTTTTCCGTATACGCAGCGCCCGGCAGAATGACGTCGGCGATTTGCGCGCCGCGGTCGCCGTGATGACCCTGATAGATGACGAATGTATCGCGCAAGGCGTCGAGTTCGTATTCGTCAACGCCCAGGAGATAGACCGCATCGAGCCCGCCATTTGCGGCGGCGCTGAGAACGCTCTGCGCGTCCATTCCGCCCTCGCCCGGCAAAAAGCCGAGATCGAGACCGCCGACGCGTGCGGCTGCGCTGTGCAGCAGATTGAAACCGTTCCAGCCCTCGGGCAGGTCTTCGCTCGGCGCGATCATCATGCCGGCCATGGCGGCGATGTCGGCGGCGAGTTTGAGGACGGCTGCGCCGTCAGGACGCGTGACGGCGCCTTCGCCGAGAATGATGGCGGGGCGCTTGGCGTCTTTGAGCATCTGCGCAAAAGCGTGCGCGCCGCTTGCGATGTCTGCGAGGATCTGTGCTCCGCCGCCAAGATACGCATAAGGATAAGTTAGCTCGTCAGGCTGTCCGATGACGGCGATTTTCGCGTCATGCTCGAGCCAGGCTTTGCGCAGGCGCGTGTTCAGCACCGGCGCCTCAATGCGCGGATTGGTTCCCACCAGCAGGACGGCGTCTGCGTCCTCGAGGCCATAAAGCGTGGTGTTGAAGAGCCAGCTCTCGCGCGGGCCTTCACCGAGGGCGGAGCCCGGCGGACGGCAATCCATATTCTGCACGCCGAGCGAGCGCATCAGATCCATCAGCGCTTTCATCGACTCAGCATCGCAGAGATCGCCGGCGAGCGCGGCCACGCGTTCTGGCGCGCCACGCAATTTGTCGGCGGCGAGTTCGAGCGCCTCGCCCCACGACGCCGGCTGCAAGCGGCCTTCGCGCCGGATGTAGGGCTTGTCGAGACGCTGGCGGCGCAGGCCGTCCCAGACAAAGCGCGTCTTGTCCGAAATCCACTCTTCGTTGATCTCTTCGTTCACGCGCGGAAGGATGCGGAGCACTTCGGGCCCGCGCGCATCAACGCGGATATTGGAGCCGAGCGCGTCCATCACGTCGATGCTTTCCGTGGATTCAAGCTCCCAGGGCCGCGCATTGAACGCATAGGGCTTGGAGGTCAGCGCGCCGACGGGGCAGAGATCGATGACATTGCCGGAAAGCTCAGACGTCAGCGAAGCTTCCAGGAAGGTCGTGATGGCGGCGTCCTCGCCGCGATTGACGAGGCCGAGCTCTTCAACGCCGGCGATTTCAGAGATGAAGCGGACGCAGCGCGTACACTGAATGCACCGCGTCATCTCGGTCTTCACGAGCGCGCCCATATATTTGTCTTCGACCGCGCGCTTGTTTTCGTCAAAGCGCGTATACGAACGGCCGTAAAACAGCGCCTGATCCTGGAGGTCGCACTCCCCGCCCTGATCGCAGATCGGACAGTCGAGCGGGTGATTGATGAGCAAAAACTCCATCACCCCTTCGCGCGCCTTTTTGACATATTCCGAACGCGTATTGATTTTCGGCGGCGAGCCGTCTCGGTCTGGGCGAAGATCGCGCACGGACTGGGCGCAGGATGCGACCGGCTTGGGCGCGCCGACCCACTCGACCAGGCACATGCGGCAATTGCCCGCGATCGACAGGCGCTCGTGATAGCAAAAGCGCGGAATCTCCGCCCCGCCCAGCTCGCACGCCTGCAACAGCGTGTAATGCGCGGGCGCCTCGACCTCTTCGCCGTCGACGATGATTTTTCTCAGATCTTCGCTCATATCGCCATCTTGCGTCGCGCGGGCCGAATACGGTGTGCGCGATACTCCTTATTCCGCCGCGGTCTGAACGCGCGCGCCGCCGACATGCGGGCGCTTGGTCCGATATTGGGTGATGCGCTCTTCGATCTCGTGGCGGAAATGCCGGATCAGGCCCTGTACGGGCCAGGCCGCCGCATCGCCGAGCGCGCAAATCGTGTGCCCCTCGACCTGGTGAGAGACCTCGAGCAGGAGGTCGATTTCATGGGGCTCGGCCTCGCCGCGCGCCATGCGGTCGAGGACGCGCCACATCCAGCCTGCGCCCTCGCGGCACGGCGTGCACTGACCGCAGCTTTCATGCTTGTAGAAATATGACAGCCGCGCGATGGCGCGGATCATGTCGGTGGACTTGTCCATGACGATGACGGCGGCGGTGCCGAGACCGGATTTCAGCTCCTTGAGCGCGTCGAAATCCATCAGCACGTCTTCGCACGCATCGGCTGGAATGCAGGGCACGGACGAACCGCCCGGAATGACGGCCTTGAGGTTGTCCCAGCCGCCGCGAACGCCGCCGCAATGTTCTTCCAGCAGCGTGCGCAGAGGGATAGACATCGCCTCTTCGACATTGCACGGCGCATTCACATGGCCGGAAATGCAGAACACTTTCGTGCCCGTATTGCCCTGACGCCCGATGCCCGCGAACCACTCCGCGCCGCGGCGCAAAATGGTCGGGCCGACGGCGATGGATTCAACATTATTGACGGTGGTCGGGCAGCCATAAAGCCCGGCATTGGCCGGAAAGGGCGGCTTCATGCGCGGCTGGCCCTTCTTGCCCTCCAGGCTTTCCAGGAGCGCGGTCTCCTCGCCGCAAATATATGCGCCGGCGCCGTGATGGACGTAGAGATCAAAGTCCCAGCCATGGACGTTGTTCTTGCCGATCAGCTTGGCGTCGTAGGCTTCCTTGATCGCGCGCTCGAGCGCGATGCGCTCATCGACATATTCGCCGCGAATATAGATGTAGCAGGCATGCGCGCGCATCGCGAAGGAGGCGACGAGACAGCCTTCGATCAGAAGATGCGGGTCGTGGCGCATCATGTCGCGGTCTTTGCACGTGCCCGGCTCGGACTCGTCTGCATTGACGACGAGATAATGCGGCCGCTCGCCGACATCCTTAGGCATGAAGGACCATTTCAGACCGGTCGGAAAACCCGCCCCGCCGCGCCCGCGCAGGCCTGAGGCTTTGATCTGATCAATGATCCAGTCCTGGCCGAGATCGATGAAGTCCTTGGTGCCGTTCCAGGCGCCGCGCTTCTTGGCCGCGTCCAGACCCGGATCGTGATCGCCGTAGAGATTGGTGAAAATGCGGTCCTTATCGGCGAGCATCACCGCGCCTCCCCTTCGCCGGACATCGCTGAGCGCGGCCGCCTGCCGCCTGCGCGCCATTCATCGCGGTGTTTGAACAACAAGATGACCACGGCGAGCCCGCCCAAAAACGACACGACGACAAGGCTCGCAATCCACATCCAGGACCCCGTCACGACGAACCCGATGACGCAGGATGCGGCCAAAACGCCCTCCGCGATGATGATCGGCAGAGCGCGGCGTACAAATTCCCGCGAAGCGACGACCGTCGTCATCAGCCTTCCCCTTCCGCCGGCGCATTGATGACGCGCTCCAGCGGTTTTGCGGCCGAGCCGTCATAAAGCGCAGGATCGGTCAGGGTCTTGCGGCCGGTTTGCGGCGCAGATGTCTGGCGATCGACGCGCGGTCCCGGCGCCGGCGTGCGACCCGCCTCAAGCTCATCAAGCAGCGCGCCGAAGCTCTCCGCCGTCAAATCCTCGTAATAGTGATCGCCGTCCTTGTTGGATATCTGAACCATCGGCGCGTTCACGCACGCGCCCAGGCACTCGACCTCCATCCAGGAGAGCTTGCCGTC
>JAUIEH010000269.1 GCA_030428405.1 Alphaproteobacteria bacterium | reverse complement strand
GCCGCCCTGGTCGAAATAGGCGGCCGTGTACTCAGGCTCGAACACGGGAATGAACCGCGACGGTCCGTAATCGAAGCTCTCGCCCGTTACAGTCATATTGTCCGAATTCATCACGCCGTGAACGAAGCCCGCCGCCATCCAGGTCGCGACCAGTTTCGCGTTGGCTTCAATTGCATGACTCAAGAGCCAAAGCGCGCGCTCCGCGCCCGCCAGTTCAAGCAGGTCCCGGAAATAGAGTTCCGCGCAATAATCGACCAGCGCCGTGATGCGCTCCGGCGCGTTCTCCCGCGCATGGCGTTCAAACGTTCCTATCCGGACATAGCCGTGCTGCACGCGCGACAGGACAGCTCCGCGCGCGGGACTTGGCTCGTCATAGCGCTCCAGCGCCTCGCCGGTCTCGTAAAGCGAAAGAATGGAACAGCCCGGCACGCCGGCGGCTTCGAGAAAGGCCGCGATCAACACCTCGCGCACACCGCCCTGCAAAGTCATGCGCCCATCGCCGGTGCGCGACCATGGCGTGCGCCCTGTCCCCTTCGTGCCAATGTCGAGCAAGCGGCTGTCCGCCGCGCGCAGCTGCGCGAACAAGAAGCCGCGCCCGTCGCCGATATCGGGATTGTAGACCCGGAACTGATGGCCGTGATAGCGCATGGCCAGCGGCGGATTGAGATTGGCAGGCAACGGCTCAAACGCCGCGAAGTGACGCGCCTTCTCACTTTCGCTCAGCCCCGACAGGCCGATGCGCTCGGCAGCACGTTCGTCCCAGCGTCGAAGTACGGGCGCCGGGAACGCCGCCGGCGCGACCGGATCGCCAAACGCCTCGCCGAGCGCTGGAAATCGCGGTTCAGGTTCATAGGTCGTGTCAAACGCCATGGTGGGGCTTAGCGCGCCTGGCTCGGATATGACCAGCCCGTCATCCGCGGCCTACGACTGTTCCGAGACCGGCGCGCCAAGGGCGCGGCCAATTTCGGCTGCCGCCTCATCGACCGCTTTGCGTGCATCGCTTGAAACACCGGTCATCTGGAAAAAGCCATGCACGGCCAATGGATGGTGACGCAATGTCGACTGCACGCCGCAAGCCGCGAGCTTGTCGGCATACGCACGGCCCTCGTCGTTCAGGGGGTCCAGACGCGCCGTCACGATATAGGCCGGCGCCACGCCCTTCAGGTCGTCACGCAGCAGCGGTGAAGCCCAGGGATGGCGCGCATCAGCCACGCCGGACAGATAAGCGCCATGCATGCGCTCGATGACGTGCTGCGAGAAAATATGGCCCTCTAGAAAACGAAGTCGCTCCGCATTCGTCTCGACCATTTGCAGCAAGGGATAGATCAAAAGCTGGCGGCGCACCGCGCTCTCGCCCGCGCGCCGCTCGAGCGCGACGGTCGCGGCGAGATTGCCGCCCGCTGAATCGCCTGCAACGGCGAGTAGCTTGGGATCCGCGCCGACCTCTTCCGCGCCCGGCCCAGCAAGCCAGTCATAAGCGGCGAGCGCGTCCTCCACGGCTGCGGGAAAGCGGTGTTCGGGCGCGCGCCTGTAATCGACCGCAAGCAGCCTGCACCGCGAAACCGCCGCCAGACGCCGGCACAGCGTGTCGTGGCTTTCCAGGTCGCCGACGACGAAAGCGCCGCCATGCAGATAGAGGATCGCCGGCGCCGGCGCGACGCCGCAGGCATAGGGCGTATAGAGCCGCGCGCCGATTTCTCCCGCCGCTCCGGAAATGTTCAGATTACGAACAGACGCCATCTCGACGCGCTCGCCGTCGAGCACGGACATCGCGGATTGCAGTCCCGCGCGCATGGAGTTGACGGCCGATTCGATCGAAACCGCGTCGCCGCCAAGCGGCAACTTATCGAACATCGCTTTGATCGATTGCTCGAACGACATGCGGACGCTCCTTCAGACCATCCGCTAATCTAGGGAGCGTCCGGGTCGCCGCCTAGCCTCAAAGGCGGATGCGGCCCTCAATGATGTCAGCGTAGAGCGCGGCATCGACATTAACGTAGGCGCCCTCGCGCTGATCGTCGAAGAAAAGCGGCTCGTTCACACGATCGGGATTGAAGCCCTCTTCGACGAGTTCGACCTTGCGCAGCTTGAACGTGCCGGTCGCATGCGAAGCGTGGTCGCTTTGCAAGCGCATAAAGAGCGGCCGCGCATAAGCCGGCAGTTCGCGCTCGAGATGCGCGCGCAGCGCCGCCAGATCGATGCCGGGATCAGCGACGATCGCGGCCATGCCCGCCTTGCCGTCATATCCCGGCACGGGCACGCCATAGACATTGGCCTGGCTGACGCCGTCGAAGATCGTGATCGCCTCCGCGACTTCGCTTGTCGCCACATTTTCCGAGCGCCAGCGGAACGTGTCGCCGATACGATCGACGAAATAATAATAACCGTCCTCGTCAAAGCGCATGAGATCGCCGGTGCGGAACCACGCATCGCCCTTCTGAAAGACGTCGCGCAGTATCTTGCGTTCGGTTTCCTCGTCCGCCCCCTGATAACCATCAAATTGCGAGCGCTGATTGTCGGCTTTGATCTGGCCCAGAGCCTCGCCGACCTCGCCCGGCGCGGCTTCGATGCAAAGTCCGTCCTCGCCGCGTACGACCTGTTCATTCTCCACGTCGAATTTCACAAGGCGAGCGTTGAACAAGGGTTTCGCGTAGGACGGCAACCGGCCGATGGCGCCCGGCGCGCCCTCCGTGTTGATGAAGGAGACATTGCCCTCGGTGGCGCCATAGAACTCGACGATGTGAGGGATGTTGAAGCGCTCCTGAAAGCGCTCCCAAACATCCGGGCGCAGACCATTGCCGACGCCGAAGCGGATATTGTGCGCGCGCTCTTTCGGATGCGGCTCAGCAGCGGTCAGGAAGCGGCACAGCTCGCCGACATACATGAAGGCGGTGGCGTCATTCTCGCAAGCGACGTCCCAGAAGCGCGACGCTGAAAAGCGCTCCTCTAATATGATCGCGCCGCCATTGGTAAGCGCGAGGCCGACGCCGCAGACGCCGCCGGTCGCGTGATAGAGCGGCAGCACCAGCAGTACACGGTCATTTTCATCGGCGCCGGACGCCACCGAAAATACGTTGAGAAACGTAATCGCGCGATAGTTGGAGATCCGCGCAGCCTTGGGCAGACCTGTCGTGCCCGATGTGTAGATCATCAACGCCGTGTCGGCGATGCCCAGACCCGCGCGTGCTTCGTGCGGCGGGCGCGCGTCGGAAACCTCTTGCAAGGCGGCGCCAAAGTCCCGCGTGTCGTCTTGCGCGTGGTCGAGGCACCAGAATTGCGGCGCAGGATCGAAATGCTCCTGCGCGCTGGCGATCGCATCGGCGAGGGCTGGCTCGGTGATGACATGCTGAGCCCTTGCGATATTGACGCAATGCGCCAGCCCTTGCCCCGTGAGCTGATTATTCACCAGCGCGGCGATAACGCCGACCTTGGTCAGGCCATACCAGATCGCGACATATTCCAGCCGATTACGGATGAATAGCGCGACGGAGTCGCCGCGCCTGAGCCCGAGACCTGCGGCCCAATTCGCGACGCGGTTCGCGTAAGCGTCGAACTCCGCATAGGTCCAGCTTTCCCCTTCGAAGATGAAGGCGGTCCGTTCCGCGTGCCGGTCAACGGACTCCTCGATCGCATCCGCGACCGTGCGCTCCTCGCCTTTTGTGGCGCTTTTGATGCGCGACAAGGTGCGCGCCGCTTGAGAGACGAAATGCGCCTCGCGTTTGATATTGGCGATAAAGCCCATTCCGGCGTCCTCAATGCTCCCCACAGCACGTGCGCTTATCGCCTAGGCTCAACGAAAACAGCGTTAATGCAAGCGCTTCGATTTCCTGAAAGCGGCTTAACGCGTTCGTTCATATTTGCTTCAGCAGCACAGGAAGAGGCTTCTCCCTACGCAGTGCAGGAACGCGCTGCCCATCGAAGGAGGAAGTAATGTATGGCGATCGGGAATTCTCAGACGGCTTCGGTTTTGAAGACACCGACAAACAAGCCGCAGCCTTGGGCGCGGACTGGGACTTCGAAGACGAAGACACGCTTGATCTGGACGCCGTCCTGGCGCCGTTCAGCGCACGCAACTAGCATCGCGGCTTAGGCGGTTCGTTCCGCGCCAAGCCGTCATGCGACGGTTTCGCCCGGAACGAACCGCTTATGCGCTCTCCCACGCGGCGGCGCGCACCGGCCAGTCCTCGCAGCGATAAGCCGCGTCCCAGAACATCCACTCATATTGCGCGCAGCGTAGAAACGCCTCGCCCATTTTGGCGCGCTCCTCGGAGCCCGCCCGCGCCGCAGCGCGATTGACGATCGCTTTCTGACGCTCGGTCGCTTCTCCGAAATTCTCGTCGGAATAAGTGTTGATCCAGTCCTGATAGAAATTGTCGGCGCCCGCCTCGTTCGAGATGCGCAGGCCGACATCGCGATAGATCCAGAAACACGGCAGGATCGCCGCAACGAGTTCGCCATATGAACCCGTCGCCGCGGTTGCGATGATGAAATTCACATAGCCCGCGCAGGTCGGGCTCGGCTCGGCGCGCTCGGCTTCGCGCGGATCAACGCCGAATTTTTCGAAAAAGCCCGCATG
>JAUIEH010000268.1 GCA_030428405.1 Alphaproteobacteria bacterium | reverse complement strand
GAAAACGGCGTGATGACGATCGATCCGGCCTATGCGCTGGAATGGGCCTATATCCCGCACTTCTACTACAACTTCTATGTCTTCCAGTACGCCACTTCGATCGCGGCCTCGACCATGTTCACGGAGCGTCTCGCCACGGGCGAGGAGGGCGCTTCTGAAGCTGTCGTCGAGATGTTGCGCCGCGGCGGCAACGGCTATCCGCACGACATGTTCGTCGCCGCCGGCGTCGATCTTTCGACCTCAGAGCCTTATGAGGCCGTGTTTGCCCGGATGAGCCTCGTCATGGACGAGATGGAGGCGATCCTCGACGCCGAGGAATAATCAGAACTGCAAAGCATCAACCGGCGCGCCGCCGTTCCTTGACCGGGACGGCGGCGCGTTCACGTTTTGATTACCAAGATTTCATTCAGCGCTTATTGCCGGCCTCCAATTGCGCCACCACCTTTAACGCTAGGAAGCGCGGTATGCGCGCCGGATTTATTTGTCGGCGGGCGAAGCCGGCGGAAGTAAAGGTGCATAAAGGATAACAACTAGCCTCAGCTATACATGCGGGGCGGCTGGTTTGGACGGTGAAAATTAACCCGGCCATGGTCGATTGCACGAATGAGCGGGGCAAAAAGCCTCGCCGGTTCGCGCTGATCGAGAAGGAGGGCCGCGTGACCAGAGTTTTCGCCTTCGGCTTCGCCGCTGTCACCTTGGCCATGGTCCTGGCCTTCGCCATTCGTACAGGCAGCACCCCGCTAATTCACGGCTGAGCGCTTTGCGCTTCGGGTCGGCGACCCAAGCGACATTGTGAGACAGGCCTCAGCGTGCGTCCCCCCAAGCCTGCGACAGAGGCCTCAGGGACCGTCGGGAAATTGTCCCCGCCCGGCGGTCCCGCCACTCGTCCCCGAACGCGCGCAGTCGCGCGCCTTCACCAGGGCAGCTCTTTTCCGTCATAGTTGAAGAAGCGTCCGGAACTGTCCGCCGTCAGACCATCTATCAGCGACTGCTGTCCCGCGATGCTTTCGTCCTGAGACAAAGGCGCGCGCTCGCCGCCCATGTCCGTCTTCACCCATCCAGGATGCAGGGCGACCACGATGACGCCGCGTCCGGAAAGGTCGCGCGCGAGCGAGCGTGTGATCATGTTCAGAGCGGTTTTCGACGTGCGATAAACATAGCCGCCGCCCATGCCGTTATCGCCGATGGAGCCCATCAGGCTCGACTGATTGGCGACGATGCGTTTCTCGGAAGCTGCGACATTGTCGATCAAAGCGCGCGTCAGCATCAAAGGCGCAACCGCGTTCACGCCGATCGTGGCGGTGATGGCGTCTGCTTCCACGTCGTCCAGGCCTTGACCGCCTGCGCCGACATTTGAAGCGCCGGCATTGTTGAACAAGACATCGATCGGCTCGTCGCCGAGGACGGCTTTAACGGCTGCGGGCGCGCTTTGGTCGGCCGCGTCATAGTCAAAAACCGAAAGATTTTCCGCTTCTTGCGCCAGCGCATGCAGCGCGTCGGCCGGACTGCCGGCGCGACGGCCGGCGAAAACGCGCCAGCCGCGCTCGGTGAACCTGCGTACATGCGCTAAGCCCAATCCGCGATTGGCGCCCGTGATTACGACGGTGGACATCGTCTGAATTCCCCTTGATTTCGCGCGAAAGTGTGGATTAGCTCCACGTAAAGCTGCCAATCGAACCGCTTGACGTGTATGGTTTGGGCAACATCGGATCCTTGCTTCTGTGACGCGGACGCCCCCTCCGCGACGTTGCAGGGCGAGGAAGAGCGGGCGGAGCCGGGTTAAGCCGGGCTTCGCCCGTTTCCGTTTCTTTCGTATCTAGCGCGGCGCGGCGAACAGATCGACGACTGCGCACCGGACTATCGCCAAGCCCCTTGCGTGCGCGCCGAGTGAGCCTAGGCTGCGCCCGCTCCAACATCGATAGGGTGTCCTTTATGAGTTCTGTCGTCGGCGCGACCTTCGCCTTTCCCTTCGGCGATTTTGAGCGCCGCGCGCAGAAAATGGCGCGCGACGTCTTCGAGAAGGACAACGGCGTCGCAGACGCTGCGAAGAGCTTTCTCAAGCAGATTCACGAGGACGCCGTCGCGGAAGACATTGAGGACATCGGCCTCGACGACATGGTCGCGCTCGCATCGCGCTTCTGGGAGTGGGCCGAAAAGCGCCCGCGTAAGAAAACGCTGATACGCATCGAGCCGGGACTTCGCGCAGACGGCTCCGAACTCGACCGCGACATTCTGGAAATCGTCACCGCGGACAAGCAATTCCTCGTTGATTCCGTCATGGGCGAAATCAACGAACATGGCGGCGAAGTCTTCGCCATGTTCCACCCGATCGTGGAGACGCCCCGCAACGCCAAGGGCGTGCGCGAGGCGGGCGGCAAGCCGAAGCGAGAATCCCTTATCCAGGTTCATCTCGAGCCGATGGAGCCGAATGCGCGCGCGCGTCTCTTGGCCGGACTGCGCGCCACGCTCGACGACGTCGCCATGGCGGTCGCCGACTTCAAGTCTATGCGCGAAATGATGGACGCGGCGATCGTCGAGTTGCGCGAAGCGACGACCTCCGCATCATCGGAAGAGTTAGAGGAATCTATCGATTTCCTGACCTGGCTGCGCAACGACAATTTCGCCTTTCTCGGCGCGCGGGCCTATGAGTTCCCGACCGCGCCGGACGGCTCGTTGCTGAACGAAGAGCCAGACATAATCGAAGATAGCGGTCTCGGCGTGTTGCGCGATCCCGACCGTCACGTTCTGCGGCGCGGCTCCGAACCTGCGATTTTGACGCCCGCCATCCAGGAATTCCTGCGCGAAGATTCTCCGCTCATCGTCGCCAAGGCGAATTTGCGCTCGCGCGTGCATCGACGCGTCTACATGGATTATATCGGCGTCAAGCGATACGACGCGGACGGCGACGTCATCGGCGAAACGCGCTTTGTCGGCTTGTTCACGGCGGCTGCTTATCATGCGCGCGTGCCCGAAGTGCCGCTCATCCGGCGCAAGGTCCGCCGTGTGCTGGAGCGGGCGAATAAGCGCCCGGGCAGCCATAATTTCAAACAGCTCAACAACATTCTTGAGACCTATCCGCGCGATGAGCTGTTCCACGCTGATGAAGACGCGCTGTTGGAGATCAGCCTTGGCATATTGCACCTGATCGACCGTCCGCGTCCGAAGCTGTTTATCCGCCGGGACCGTTTCGACCGGTTCATTTCCGCTTTCGTCTTTATACCGCGCGAACGCTACACCTCGCAGCTCCGCATCCAGGTGGCGCAATTGCTCACTGAGCGGTTCAACGGGCGGCTCTCAGCCTTTTATCCGAGTTTCGGCGACGGGCCGCTTGCGCGCGTCCACTTCATCATCGGGCTGACGCCATTCGACCATCCTGAGCCCGATATCGGCGAACTCGAACAGGAAATCGCCACGCTCGCGCGCACCTGGGCGGACGATTTCATGCGGCTCGCGCGGAAAAAGGCGCCGGCGATCGTGCGCAATAGCGCCGAACGTTATGCGCACGCCTTTTCGGCGGGCTACCGCGAAGCCTTCACGGCCTATGATGCGATTGACGACGTCGCCAGGCTGGAGGGCGTCGATCCCGAAGTGGGCGTTTGCGTCAGCGCCTACCGCGACGCCGACGACGAACCCGATGTCTTGCGCTTCAAGCTCTACCGCGTCGGTCCCGACATTGAGCTGTCCGACGTCCTGCCGACGCTTGAGAATATGGGCCTGCGGGTCATCGGTGAGACGCCATATCCGATCAAGCGCGCCAAGCTGCTCGGCGCGGACGGCTCCGATCCGGCTTGGATCCACGACTTCGATTTGCGGGTCCGCGGCGCCGCGTTCGACTTTGAGAATGCGCGCACGGTGTTTGAGGACGCCGTCAAAGCGGTGTGGACGGACCGAAATGAAAATGACGGCTTCAATCGTCTGATCATTCAGCTCTGCGTGCCGTGGCGGGAGATTTGTTTCCTGCGCACTTGCGCGCGCTATCGCCAGCAGACCGGCTTCGATCCTTCGCAGCAAGTGCAGGAAGACGCGCTCGCGGATAATCCCGACATCGTCAAGCTGATCCTAGACTTAAAGCGCGTGCGGTTCGACCCGGCATATGAAGGCGACATGGAAGCCCGCGCGGCAGCGGCCAAAGAGCTCGACGCCAAGATCTCCGAAGCCCTCGACAATGTGCAGAGCCTGGACGCCGACCGCGTGCTGCGCCGCATCTGGCGGCTCGTGAACGCCATTCAGCGCACGAATTTCTATCAGCGTGACGAGAACGGCGAGCCGCCACGCCATATCGCCATCAAGATCGCAAGCCAGGAGCTTGTCGACTTGCCTGCGCCCAAGCCGTTTCGCGAAATTTTCATCTGGGCGCCGCATGTCGAAGGCGTGCATCTGCGCTTCGGCCCGGTGGCGCGCGGCGGACTGCGCTGGTCGGATCGACGAGATGATTTCCGCACGGAAGTTCTCGGTCTCGTCAAGGCGCAGCAGGTCAAGAACGCCGTCATCGTGCCGGTGGGCGCGAAAGGCGGCTTCTATCCCAAACGTCTGCCGCGCGGCGGCACGCGCGAGCAGGTCCTGGAAGAGGGGGTGCGCGCCTATC
>JAUIEH010000267.1 GCA_030428405.1 Alphaproteobacteria bacterium | reverse complement strand
CCCGCTTCCAGGCGCGCGGCGACGTCATCAATCCCGACGGGCGCCGCCTCAGCGCGCGCGGCGATTTCGTCGAGAAGCGCGCTCTTCCAGGCGAGCCGCTGAAGCTGCCAAACGCCCAACGAAATGAGAACGACAAGCGCCGCCAGCGCAAAGCCGGTCATCAGCGGCAAGGGACGGAAACGGATCATGTCGCGCGCGCCGGGCTATGGCTCACTGATCGTCCAGTCGCGCCTCGCGCGCGCCGTGGCGAAATTGCAGCGCGACGAGCGTCGCTTTGAACGGGCGCAAGAGACCGAGGCTAAGGCCGACCGTTAGAAGCGAGGTGACGAGCAGATTCGCCCACATCGGCACGCCTGCCGCCTGCAGGATGATGGCGACCGGGACGACGATGAAGCCGACGATAAAAATGACGAATACGGCAGGCCCGTCGCCGGGATCGGCCTCGGCGAAATCCAGCCCGCAGGCCGAACAGTTCGGCGCGATGCGCAAATAGCCTGAAAACAAGCGCCCCTCTCCGCATCGGGGGCATCTGCCCAAGAGCCCCGCGATGAACGGATTGACGTTGCGCGCTTCAGGCGGGTTCACAGCTAGGCTGGCGCGAAGGAGTGGAAATACGGAACCACGTAGACGAAGGCGAACAGGAACAGCCAGACCACGTCGACGAAGTGCCAGTACCAGGCCGCCGCCTCGAAGCCGAAATGCTTCTCCGGCGTGAACTGTCCCGCCATCAGGCGGAGCAGGCAAACCGCGAGGAAGATCGTGCCGATGATGACATGCGCGCCGTGGAAGCCGGTCGCCATGAAGAAGGCCGCGCCATAGGTGTTGCCGCCGAACGAGAACTCCGCATGCGCATATTCATAGGCCTGGACGCATGTGAACAGAAAGCCGAGCGCGACCGTCAGGAACAGGCCCAGCTTGGCTTCTCCGCGCCGGCCATGCTGAAGCGCGTGATGCGCCCAGGTCACCGTCGTGCCGGAGGTCAAAAGAATGAGCGTGTTCAGGAATGGCAGATGGAACGGCTCAAACAGCGTGACGCCTTCCGGCGGCCAGCTCGACCAGGCGGTGGCGACTTCCGGAATGCGGACACCGGCGAACAGCCATTGCTCAAACCACACCCAGAACCAGGCGACGAAGAACATCACCTCTGAGGCGATGAACATGATCATGCCGTAGCGCAGACCGATCTGAACGACGGGCGTGTGATCGCCGGCGCGCGACTCTTTGATGACGTCCAGCCACCAGCCGATCATCGTGTAAGCGACGAGCAGGCCGCCAAGCATCAGGATCCAGGGCTGGCGGCGCTCGAGGAAGAACGCCAGCGCGGAGCTTTCAGGCACCAGCCCCTTCATCCAGACGACGAGGCCGAAGGCGAGAAGGAACGCCGCGACCGATCCGACAACCGGCCAGGGGCTGGGGTCGACCAGGTGGTAGTCGTGTCGAACCGAACCGTGGGCCATTGATTTGCTCCCGCTCGCTTTGCATCGCCGCCGTGAAAACGGCTGCGACCGTATAACCGCAGTCTAAGGGGCGCGTCATCCTTCGCATTGCGACGAATGCGCCGCACCCCGATGAAAACTTACTCAGCGCACATTGTCCTCGTTCGCCGCGCCGGCCGTTTCACCGCGCGCTTCGAAGAATGTGTAGGACAAGGTGATCGTGGTGATGTCGTCGACGCCCTCGTCTTCATCGATCGCTGAATGAACGAAGAAGACGACGGGCAATTCGCGCGTCTCGCCGGGCGCGACGCGCGTTTCGTTGAAACAGAAGCACTCAAGCTTAACAAAATACGGACCGGCGCGATGTGGCGCGACATTGTAAGTCGCCACGATATCGAGCGGCCGATCCGAAGTGTTCGTAATCGAATAAAACGCCAGCGAATTGGCGCCGACATGGACCCGCGTGGAACGCTCAGCGGGCGCGAATTCGAGCGGTACGCCGGGCGCGACATTGGCGTCGAACCGCACCGTGACTTCGCGGTCGAGCACCGTCACATCATCATCGGCGACTTCTGCACGCTGCGTCGTGCCGCCGAAACCAGTCACCTGGCAGAACGTGCGGTAAAGCGGCTCCGAGGCGAATGCGAGGCCGAGCATGGCGGTCGCAGCGCCTGCGCAGACGGCCGCCACCAGGCGCGTATTGCCCGGCGCGCTCACGAGCCCGGTTCGCCTTCAACGCGCTCGACGCCGCGGGCGGTGTCGAACCAGGGTGAAACCACCTGTTCTTTCAGGCGCACGATCGTCACGGCGAAGACGAGAACGACGAACGCGGTCAACGCGGCCGCGATGACGACATTGCGCCGATTGCGCGCGCGCAATTCTTCCGGCGACAGAGTGACGGGCTGGTCGCTCATAGCGGGACGCCCGGCAGAGCATGTTCAGCCAGAAGGACCGCGAACACGCCGAAGAGATAGAGGATCGAAAAAGCGAACAGATCGCGCGCGGCGCGGTCGCCGGCGCGCACCGCGTAAAGATCACTCTCGCCCACCGCCCCGGCTTCGCCCGCGCGGCTGCGCGCGACGCGCAGAGCCAGGCCGATAAAGGCTGCGCCGCCGAGCAACGAAACGGCGAGATAAGCCGGTCCGCCAATGCCGGTCAGCGCGGGCGCAACGCCTAAAGGCGCAAGGACCAGGCTGTAGATGAGGATGGCGCGGCGCGTAGCGGCCGGACCTTTGACATTGGGCAGCATCGGCACGCCGGCGCGCGCATAATCGCCAGACTTGTAGAGCGCCAGCGCCCAGAAATGCGGCGGCGTCCAAATGAAGATGATGGCGACCAGCAGGACCGGATCGAGCGTGAGCCCGCCCGTCGCAGCCGCCCATGCGATGCCGGGCGGCAACGCGCCTGCGAGCCCGCCAATGACAATGTTCTGCGGCGTGCGCCGCTTCAGCCACATCGTATAAACGACGGCGTAAAAGAAGATCGTGAAGGCGAGCAGCGCTGCTGCAAGCAGGTTCGTCGCAAGGCCAAGCATGGCGACGGACAAAGCGGACAGGACCAGACCGAGCGTATTGGCTTCCGCTGCGCTCACGCGACCAGACGCGACTGGACGCATGCGCGTGCGGCCCATGACAGCGTCAATATCGGCGTCGTACGCCATGTTGAGCGCGCCTGAGGCGCCCGCACCGACGGCGATCGCCAGAATGATTGTCAGCGCAATGACCGGATGCGGGCTCGCCGGCGCCGCCGCCAACCCTGTCATCGCGGTGAACACGACGAGCGACATGACGCGCGGCTTCATCAGCGCGACATAGTCGCGCCAGTCAGCCGCGCCCGTTACAGCGGCAGTCCGGTCAAGCGCTGCGTCGCTCATCTACGCCTCAATGGCTTTCCGCACGAATGCGCGGAAGCTCATTGAACTGATGGAACGGCGGCGGGCTGGACAAGGTCCATTCCAGCGTCGTTGCGCCCTCGCCCCACGGATTGTCGCCGGCCCGGCGACGCGCCATGAACGCCTCGATGAGCACGATCAGGAAGACGAACGCGCCGGCCATCGAGAGATAATTGCCCATCGACGACACATAGTTCCAGAACGCGAAGCCTTCCGGATAATCGACATAGCGCCGCGGCATGCCTTGAAGTCCCAGGAAGTGCTGCGGGAAGAAGACGATGTTCACGCCGATGAAGGTCAGGGTGAAATGCGTCTTTGCAAGGAACGAATTATAGGTGAAGCCCGTCATCTTCGGGAACCAGAAATAGAAGCCCGCGAAGATGGCGAAGACAGCGCCAAGCGACAAGACATAGTGGAAGTGAGCGACGACGTAATATGTGTCGTGCAAGGAGCGGTCCATGCCGGCATTCGCCAGCACGACACCGGTCACGCCGCCAACCGTGAATAGGAAGATGAATCCCAACGCCCACAACATCGGCGTGCGGAACTCGATGGAGCCGCCCCACATCGTTGCGATCCACGAAAAGATCTTAATGCCCGTCGGCACTGCGATGATCATCGTGGCGGCCACGAAATAGGCCTGCAGGTTCACATTCATCCCGACCGTGTACATGTGGTGCGCCCACACGATGAAGCCGATGAAGCCGATCGCGACCATGGCGTAGGCCATGCCGAGATAACCGAACACGGGCTTGCGGCTGAATGTCGAGACGATGTGCGAGATCATGCCGAAGCCCGGCAAGATCAGGATGTAGACCTCGGGATGGCCGAAGAACCAGAACAGATGCTGGTACATCACCGGATCGCCGCCGCCGGCGGGATCGAAGAAGGTCGTGCCGAAATTGCGGTCCGTCAGCAGCATGGTCAGCGCGCCGGCGAGCACCGGCAGCGATAAGAGCAGCAAGAACGCCGTGATTAGCACCGACCACACGAAGAGCGGCATACGGTGCATCGTCATGCCCGGCGCGCGCATGTTGAAGATCGTGGTGATGAAATTAATGGCGCCAAGGATCGACGAGGCGCCGGCGATATGCAGCGACAGGATCAATAGATCCATCGCTGGCCCGCCATGCCCGCTGGTCGACAGCGGCGGATAAAGCACCCAGCCGCCGCCAAAGCCGTTATTGGCGCCGACGCCGGGCACGAACATCGAAATCACGGCAAGCGCGAAGGACGCCGGCAAGAGCCAGAACGAGATGTTGTTCATGCGCGG
>JAUIEH010000266.1 GCA_030428405.1 Alphaproteobacteria bacterium | reverse complement strand
AGCTGCGCCGCCAGCGCTCAGATTGAAGCTGAAGATGCGCCTTTCATCACCATTGAAGGCGCGCGGCTTGATCTTGTTCGCGTTCGCGAGGGCGCGGATTTGTCCGCCTTCAATGCGATCTATCTCGCCCCGGTCGAAATCAGCTATGCCGATGAGGATCCCGATTATGCGCTCGACGCCGTTGAGCGCGACCGGCTGTTTCAAACGATGCGCGATGAAATCGCTGAAGCGCTCGCCGGAGACGGCGCCTATGAGATCGCCGATGCGCCCGGCCCGGGCGTCCTGGATATTCGCGCTCAGCTGATCGATGTCGAGATCAACCGGCCGTCATTCAGCGGCGCGCAGCGCGGCTCGGTCTATGTCAGCAGCGTCGGCGAAATGACGCTGATCGCGGTCATTCGAGACGGCGAAACGGGTCAGAACCTGATCCTCGTGCGCGATGAGATTGAAGACCGCCAACATCAGCTCGCGCGTGTGACGGCGGCGTCCTACTGGGCCTCGGTGCGACGCGCATTTTCGATCTGGTCGGGCGCGTTGCGCGACGCGCTCGATCGGGCCCGCGCGGGCTGACGCCGCGCTATGGGTCGGCCGGCGCCGTCTCCCCCGGCGCCGGTCCGGCCGCTTCCGCCTGCAGCGCAGCCAGCGCCTCGGCGCTGAGCGCTGCGCGCACGGCGCTCGTATTGGGGCGGCTCACCGGCAGTTTCGCGCCGTTCTTCAGCACCACATGCAAGCGGTCGTCGAGCGTCTCCAAACCTGAGACGCCTTTCGCCGAGACCCAGTGCGAGCGATGGATCTGCAGACCGCTCGCCCGGCGCAGCTCATCAAGCGCGTCGGAGAACCGCATCAAGATCAGATCATCGCCGCGATGGGTGTAGACGCGCAGATAATGGCGCTCGGCGGAGACCGCCCAGAGATCGCCGCGCTTATGCGGCGGCAGCTTCTCTAAAAACAAAGGCGGCGCGCCAGCGTCAGCCCTCAGCGCGGCGAGCGCCTGCGCCGGGGCGCGCGCACGCCTGTTCCCGGCCGGCGCGCCAAGAAGGCGCGCTTCATACCAGTGATAATTATTCATCATCCAGAACAGCGTGGCCGCGATGCTCAACGCAAAGGTCACGCGCGGATAGATGCGAAGGATATGCGCATAGAGCGCGGCGCGGTCGTCTCCGAGCTGTAAATGCGGCGGCGGGACGCCAGCTATCCAGGTGGCGGTCAGCGTGCACGCCGCCACCACCGGCGCGGCGAGAACGCAGCCTGCCGCAAGACGCAGGACGAGCGGCCAGCGCGAAGGAAACACGCGCAAGCTCAACTCCGCGCCCGCCGTCAGCAGCGGATACCCCACGGCGATCTGCAAGAACGTCATTAAGATGATGTAGCCGGCGCCCGCGCCCGGATCGACGCCGAACAGGCGCACCATCAAGAGCAGCAGCCAGACAAGACCGGCCGCCAGACAATGATGGCTCCAAAACCCTAGCCGCCGCCGTTCGTGCTGCACGAGCTGCCACCGGTGATCATCAGGTGAACGTCCAGGAAGTTCGCACGCAATTGGTGCAATCGCAATTGCGGCGGCCGGCGTGTTTGGCGAGGCCTGCGCCCATCAGAGCGCAATAACCGTCAAGAGCGACGGCGCGCTGGAATGGAGATCGCCGCCATGAAATCAGCAGCAGCCGCGCTTGCAACGCTCGCCGTGCTCGCAGCGCCAGGTATGACGCATGCGCAGGACGAGCCCGACGCGCTCGCCATTCTGAGGCATGCCGCAGAAGCGCTCGCCGCCGCCGAGACGTTCAGCGTGACCGCCGGGATCGCGCATGACGCCGTTCTCGACAGCGGCTTCGTCGTCACCTCTTTTGCAATCCAGGAAATTCACGTCCACCGCCCGGACCGCATGCGCGTCAGCATCACGCGCGATGACGGCACGCGGCGCGAATATTTCTTCGACGGTTCCGCGATCACGCTGGTGGAGCCGGATGAAGCCGTCTTCGCCACGACGCCGGCCGGGCCCACCATTGATGACGCGCAGACGGTGACCGTCGACGAACTCGACGTGGCGCTGCCCATGTCGGTGCTCGTGCGCGCCGATCTCGCCGAACAGCTTCCGCTGATTTTTCACGAGGTCAGCTATCTCGGCGAGCGGATGATCCGCGGCGAGGCTCAGCACCATATCGCGGCAAGCAATGAAGCCGTCGACGCGCAGATCTGGATCAGCGCTGGCGAACGGCCCGAGCTGCGGCGCGTGTCGATCGTCTATCGCGACGTGTTCGAAGCGCCCCGCTTCACCGCTCAGTTCGTCGACTGGACCTACGCCGAGCCGGCGCAGGCGTTCGCGTTCACGCCGACGGACGCCTACGAGCAGATCGAATTTCAGGAAACCGCAACGATCGAGGAGGCCTCGGAATGAGCGCCGGAACAAAACTGTCTTCTTTGATGGCGTCAGCTGCGTTGGCCATAACAATGACCCTCGCCTTCGCGGCCGACGCCGAGGCTCAGCGGCGCGGCGGCGCCGGCGCGCGCGCCGGCGGCGTGCGTCCCGATATCTCTCGCTCTAGCGTGGCGGCGCGCGGCGACTTTCGCGGCGATGCCGGCCGCGCGGGCCGCAGCACGCGCGACCGAAGTTTTGACCGCGATTTCGAACGCGACCGGTCGGGCGTTGCGGACCGCGACCGCTCGCGCCGCGAGGAGCATGAGCGCGAAGATCGCCGGGATGAGCGTCGTGACGATCGTGACGAGCGCAGAGATGACCGTGACGAGCGCCGCGACGATCGCGATGACCGGCGCGACGACCGGCGCGATGACCGCGATCATTGGCATCGTCATGGTCACGTCGTCGTCGCTCTGCCGCACGGGCACACGACGATCGTGGTGGGCGGCTCAAGCTATTACTACTATGGCGGGGTATATTACGTAAGCGGACCAAACGGCTATGTCGTAGTCGGCGCGCCTATCGGCGCTCATGTCGGCGTGCTGCCCCACAGCCATACAGTCGTCTATGTGCGCAATGATCCGTATTATTACTATTACGGGTCATATTATGTGTGGGATCCGGCGCGTGACGGCTATGTCGTTGTTGCAGCTCCCATTGGCGCAACCGTCTCCTATCTGCCCGACGGCTACGAGACAGTTTATGTCAATGGCGCGCGCTATTACCGGTATGGCGGGACCTATTACCGGCCATATTATCGCAGCGGCAATCTCGTCTACATCTCCGTGCGCGTGTGAACCGGATGGCTCCGACCGGCGTTTCCCCGGCGCTGCCGCCCGGTTCTTCGCGAGAAGGCCGCGCGCGCCAGCGTACCCCCGCCCGGACGCCGGTCGGCGCCGCCGTGAGGCTTTACCTCGCGCCCTCATCTTTCGCCTCTGACGCCGTGTTGTTGAGCGTCTTCGAAAAAGACGCAGCGTTCGACGCCATAGAGCTCGACGACTGGCTGTCGCAGGAACATCTCGCTGCCTGGTTCGCCGACATTTCACCCGAACTGCGACTGCCGACAATGGTGATCGGCGAACGAGCCGTGTTCGGCCATGCCGAAATCGCTGCAGCGCTCGACGACGCCTTCCCGGGTCCCAGATTGGCGCCGGATGAGACCGAAGCGCGCGGCCGGGTTCTGGCTTGGCTCAATCTCGCCGAGCAGCTTCCCGATGAGCGCCTGCGCATTGCGCTGTCGCGCGGCGTACGGCGCATTCTGGTTCGCAAGGATCTGGCGCGGCGTGCGCGCCGGCTCAAGCGTCTGTCAGCGGAGCATCCGCGACATGACGCCATTTGGGCCGCGCAGACCGCGCGGCTGAAAACACTTTGCGCCACAGACGCAAGCTCTGACGGACTTCAGGAAAGCATGCGCAATCTCGATGCGGTCGTCGCGCGCTTTGACAGTCACATCGCCGGGCGCGCCTTTATCGAGGGCGCCGCCTGGACGATTGCGGACGCCGCCTGGACGGCGCTGCTCGCACGACTGCGCTTTCTCGGTCTCGATGAGATCGCCCAGAGCGCGCGCCGCCCCAACGCAGATTCCTATTTCGTCGCTATGAAAGCGCGCCCCAGTTTCAAGCGTGCGCAGATCAAAGAGCGCGCGCGTCTGTGCGACGATGTCGTATCGTATATTCGCGGGATGGCGGTCGAGCGCCGCTATTCGGAGCGCCTGGAGGGAGCCGACAATGGCCAATCGACTTAGAGCAATATTCGCCGTGTTCGCCATCGCTGCCGGCGCGCTTGCTGCGTGTTCGGAAGAGTTGGAGCCGCTTGAGACTGAGCCTCGTCCGATCCGCGCCTTTGTCGTCAGCGATGTCGCGTCCGAACAGACCCGCAGATATTCAGGCGTCATCGAAGCGACGGACACATCCGCGCTGAGCTTTTCGGCGCCGGGAACCGTCATTGAGGTGTCAGCCAATGTCGGCGATGACGTCGATGAAGGCGACATTCTCGCGCGCCTTGACCCGGCGCCCTTCGAATTGGACCTGGAGGCCGCCGAAGCTGATCTGGCGCGAGCGCGCGCGGACCTGGAGCTTCAGCGCACGGAGCTGTCGCGCCAGCGCACCTTATTTGCGCGCGACTGGATATCCGCGGCGGCCTTGCAGCAGCACGAAGCAGCTTATGCGGCCGCGAGTTCAGGCGTTGACTACGCCGCTTCGCGCGTCAGCGTCGCGCAACGAAATCTCAACAACA
>JAUIEH010000265.1 GCA_030428405.1 Alphaproteobacteria bacterium | reverse complement strand
GCAGAGCGTAATCCGGTCACGAATGAAATCTCGCCGCCCGGGCCTCGCGCGGCCGCCGCCATGCCCGGCGCGCCGGCTTCTGCGCGCAGCGCCTCGAGGCGCTCTTGCGACAACGGCTCGGCCGGCGGGGCGATGGCGAGCGCGTCAAAGTCGGCGTCGCGCTCCAGATTGAGCTCGATCGACTGGCCCTGTCGCCACGTCCCCTCAATGCGGTCCGGTTCGACAAGCGCGCCGCGATAGCTCCCGCGCACTTGAGGGAAGCGCACGCGCAACTCGTCGCCGTCGAGTTGGATGTGCTCGCCAATCATCGGCTCTTCGGACTGATCGATCGAATAGGCGCGGATGCGCGGGCCGTCATCGGCGCGCTCAATGACAAAGCGAATGCGCAATCGCTGCGGGCCGGCGTCTATGACGCCGCCCCACTCGCCGATGAAGCGTGCAAACCGGGCGTCGGCCTCGTCCGGTTCTTGCCCGTGCGCCGAGACCGCAAGCGCGCTTGCCGCCGCGCCGGTCACGAAGCTTCGACGGTCCATGCGCTTCACCAGCTCCGCTGAAAGATGAAGCAGAGACTAGTCCTGCCTAAGCGTCCGATCCAACCATGCAGCGACAGCGTCAGGGGCGCGCGGGTCGAGCGTCGTCTCGATCCCGGCATATTCGTCGGACAGCCCCGTTTCGGCGGGCTGGAACAGATGATTGAGCCCGTCGAGCACGATCACCTCATCGCCGCTGCGAGCGCGCGCTTCGAAAATGGCTTCGAATGCGGGCGCGTTCTGTTCCGCCGAAATTTGCGTATCGCGTGCGCCGAACAGGGCGAGCACAGGCGCATTCACTGTGGCGACGGCGCCGGGTATGTCGAGCGCTGCGAGATAGCGCCAGGACGGCGCGGTCAGCGGCTCCAGACCGGCTTCGTAAGGGATGTTGAACTCGTCGAAGACGGCGGCCACGGCGGCGCGCGCCTGTTCGGCGTCAGCCGCGCGCGTATGTGTCAGCGCGTCGAAAACCGCCGCCAGGATCGCCTGATTGGCTTCGATCGCCTCGGACGTATCGCCGACGATGGTCTGTTGCATGCGATATTGCTCGCGATAAGCCGCTTCCAGCGACACCGCCGTCCCAGACGCGATCACGACGAAGGAAGGCGCAGCATCCACTCCCGCGAGCGCTGCGACCACGCCGCCTTCGCTGTGACCGAGCAGGCCAACGCGCGCGGGGTCGACATGCTCGCGAGCGCGCAAATAGGCCAGCGCTGCGCGTGCATCCTGCGCAAAATCGGCCACCGTCGCCGTTTCGAAGTCCCCCGAGGATGCGCCAACGCCGCGATCATCGAAGCGCAACACGGCATAGCCGCGCGCTGTCAGCGCTTGCGCCCAGGCGAGATAGGGCCGGTGCGCGCCAAGATCTGCGTCCGCGCCGTCTCGATCCTGCGGACCCGAGCCGGAGAGCAGAACGACGCCGGGAAACGGACCAGCACCCGGCGGAAGCGTGAGCTCTCCAGACAAGACGACGGCGTCCTCCACCGCACTCGCGAACGACGCCTCAATCACGCGCCCGGCCTCGTCTTCGCGTCCCCCACCGCCTGGCCCGTCGTCGTTCTGGGCAAGCGCACAGCCGCTTGTTGCGACGACCGCCGCTGCGGCCCACGCCGCGCCAAATCGCTTCATGTGCTTCAGCATCTCACCCCCTCCTATCACCCATTACCTTGTTTTACTAAGTATTGTGTTTTGCTTAGAGCTATGGATAAGCACTGTCAACGACGCAGCGGAGCGGCATGGCCAAAAGCGCACCCCCGGCCGATGACGGCGCAAAAGCGCTGGAGCGGTGGAATTCCCAGCTGCGCAAAGGCGTGTTCGAGCTCCTTGTGCTCGGCCGGCTCGAGCGCGCGCGCAGCTATGGCTATGCGCTGATCGCCGACCTGAAGCGCGATGCGGGGATGGAAGACATCGCCGAAGGCACGCTCTATCCGGTGTTGTCGCGGCTAAAGTCCGACGGCTTCGTGACGGCGGAATGGGTCGCCGCCGAAGAAGGCGCGCCTCGGAAATATTATGCGATTACGGAAGAAGGCCGGCGTGCGCTCGCGCATATGCGCGCGGCCTGGATGCGGATCGACAATGCCGTCCAATTACGGAGCAACGAGGAATGACCACGCAGCGCGACTGGGGTTCTCCGGAAGCCGCACGGATCGCCGAAGCGTTTCTGCGCCGTCTGGCGCGCAGCCTGCGCGGGCTCGACGCCGCCGAACGCCAGGAGCGCTTGCGTGAGGCCGAGGCGCATTTGCGCGACTTTGCGGCCGCCCATGACGGCCCGCCCGAGCGCGCCATCGCAGACGGCGTAGCAGCGTTCGGCCCCCTGCCTGAGCCCGCGCGCCCGGCCGCGACGGGCGGCGCACTTTTGTCGCTCATCCGAGCGATCGTCATCTTGTTCATCGGCGCAACCGGCGTCCTCGCCGCGATGACGCTCCACCTCGCCGTCTCGGATCTGTTCGCGCCCGATCAAGTCGGCTTATGGGTCTATGCGTCGGGCGATTGGTCGCTGTCCTACGAAGCGCAGCCGGACGCGCGCGAAGTGCTCGGCTTCTGGTTCGCGCCGATTTTCGGCCTGGGCGCGATCGCAGTCGCGATAGCGCTGGCGTTTTTATATCGCATTGCAGCAAGTCCGGGCGGCGCGCTGGAACGCGCGCTGACGCGGCTATAGATTTCCATGGCATCAGGAGCGGTCCGGCGTTAGTTGACGTTAACGTCAACGTCAGATATTCACGCTCCCGAAATTGACGCGCGCGGCGCCAAGACGCATCGGTCGCAGCGCGCTATGACGTGACGACGCAGCCGTCCGGCCAGCGTCCAGCCGCAGGAATGTTCGGAGACGACGACATGAAGGTGCTTGTGCCCGTCAAAAGGGTCATCGACTACAATGTGAAGGTCCGCGTGAAGCCGGACGAGACAGGCGTCGACCTCGCCAATGTCAAAATGTCGATGAACCCGTTTTGCGAGATCGCGGTCGAAGAAGCGGTCCGCATGCGCGAAGCGGGCTCCGCCGAGGAAGTCGTCGTCGTCTCGATCGGCCCTGAAAAAGCGCAGGAACAATTGCGCCAGGCCCTCGCCATGGGCGCCGACCGCGCGATCCTGGTGAAGACGGATGAGACCGTCGAGCCGCTCGATGTCGCGAAAATCCTGAAATCGATCGTCGAAAAAGAAGGCCCGGGCCTGGTCATTCTCGGCAAGCAGGCGATCGACGATGATTCCAACCAGACCGGCCAGATGCTCGCCGCCCTTCTTGGCTGGCCGCAGGGCACTTTCGCCTCCAAGGTCGAAAAGGACGGCGACAACTACAAGGTCACGCGCGAAATCGACGGCGGCCTGCAAACGGTCGCGCTCGACGGCCCGGCCATCGTCACCACCGATCTGCGCCTCAACGAGCCGCGCTACGCCTCGTTGCCGAACATCATGAAGGCCAAGAAGAAGCCGCTCGACGTCATGGAAATCGCCGATACCGGCGTTGCGCTTTCGCCGCGCCTGGAAGTCGTCAAAGTCGCCGAGCCGCCCAAGCGCGAAGCCGGCGTGAAAGTCGAGACGACCGCTGAGCTCGTCTCCAAACTGAAAACCGAAGCGGGGGTTCTCTAATGGCCGTTCTCGTCATCGCCGAACACGACAACGCCGAGCTGAAGGACGCCACGCACAAGACGGTGACGGCCGCAGGCCAGCTCGGCGGCGACGTCGACATCCTCGTTGCGGGCAAAGGCGCCGGCGCAGTCGCTGAAGCCGCCGCTAAAATCGACGGCGTGCGCAAAGTGCTCCACGCCGATGCTGACGCGCTCGAACATCAGCTCGCCGAAGCCATGGAAGCGCTCGTCGTTCCGCTGGCGGACAATTATGACGCCATCCTCGCGCCTGCGACCGCGTCCGGCAAAAACTTCATGCCGCGCGTCGCCGCCAAGCTCGACGTGATGCAGCTCTCAGACGTGGTGGCGATTGAAGGCGCCGACACGTTCACCCGGCCCATCTATGCCGGCAACGCCTTCATGACGGTGAAGTCGAAGGACGCCAAGAAAGTCGCAACCATCCGCACCACGACATTCGCAGCCGCAGGCGAAAGCGGCTCGGCGAGCGTTGAAAGCGTTGATTATGCTGGCGGCGGCGAGAAATCGAGCTTTGTCGGCGCGGAATTGTCCGTATCCGACCGGCCCGAGCTGACCGGCGCAAAGATCATCGTCTCCGGCGGCCGCGCGCTGGCCTCCTCGGATAATTTCGAGAAGCTGATCGAGCCTCTGGCCGACCAGCTCGGCGCAGCTGTCGGCGCAAGCCGGGCCGCGGTCGATGCGGGTTACATCTCCAACGACCATCAGGTCGGCCAGACCGGCAAAGTGGTCGCGCCTGAGCTCTACATCGCCATTGGCATTTCCGGCGCCATTCAGCATCTCGCCGGCATGAAGGACTCCAAGATCATCGTCGCCATCAACAAGGACGAAGAAGCCCCGATCTTCCAGATCGCGGATTACGGCCTTGTCGGCGACCTGTTCAAAATCATCCCGGAGTTGCAGGAAGAACTCGCCAAAGTCGGCTACGCCGCCAAGGCGCCGGCCTAAGCCGCGCCGCAGCAAATCACCGCAGGCGCGCGCGCAACGCGCAATCGTTGCGCGCGCGCACTTTTCACGCGTCACCC
>JAUIEH010000264.1 GCA_030428405.1 Alphaproteobacteria bacterium | reverse complement strand
ACAACAAACAGCGAAAGCAGAACGCGTCAGCTGCGCTCAACCTGTTACCGCTTAACGATCAGCGCTGAATGACGAAGCTGATGCCGCCGAACTGCTCTTCCGAACTCGCAGAGGCGTGGCGGATTTCGCGATGGATGAATCCGAGGCTCAGATCGCCCGCCGGCAAGCGCCAGCCGAGCCCCGCCTGGGCGTCGCCGACCATCGGCAGATCTTCAAGCCGCATGGCTTCGCGCGCGGATGGTTCTTCGCCGAAACGCCAGGTCAGCGCTTGCGCGTCCGCGCCGGCGAACATGTAGAGATTGCCGGACGAATCATCTTCCCAGGGCCGGCTTAGGCCCTCGCCGAAGCGATAAAGCGCGCCGATGCGGCCTTCGAGAATGACTTCATTGGTGTCGATATGCGGCGTGATGACGGCGGAACCGACCTCTTCAACTTCGCCGATTCGCATCGTCGCCGGACGAATGTCCACCGGTGACAGCGCCGCGCTGCGGTCATCGCGAATTTCATCCGACTGCAAGGTCGCCCAGAGCGAGATCGGACCGTTCTCGCCACGCAACGTAAACGCGTCGCGGCGCGCGAACTCGCTCACTTCATCCGGAAGATCAAAGGCTAAGCGCCAGCCGGCGGAGCCATCTGCCGGCTGTTGGGCGTTGGCGGTCGCGCTTGCTGCGCTCAGTCCCAACGCAAAGAATATCGACGCAATGCTGCGTCTCATCGGTTTGAGCCTCGCCCCCGGCGCTCACGCGCCTCCCAAAAGACGCCTCAACAAGTTAACGCATACGGTATCATAATATCCGCAGCGCATCGACGTGTAAGCACGTAAACGATGAACAGTTCGTTAATGTTCCCCCGATGTCCGGTTTATTTGCCTGTCAGCCGTTAACTATTGGCAGGCCAGACATTCTTCGTAATCAGTTTTGGGGGTGTCCATCATCGCTTCCGGTTTTTCGGACGCGCTCGCGCCCGCGAAAGCCGCGCGCTGCACCGACTTGGACCGGCAGTAGTAAAGCGACTTCACACCGCGCTCCCACGCCGTCCAGTGCAGCATGTGCAGGTCCCACTTATCGATGTCGCCCGGCAGGAAGACGTTGAGCGACTGCGACTGGCAGATGAACGGCGTCCGGTCGGCCGCATGCTCGATGACCCAGCGCTGATCGATCTCAAAGGCCGTCTTGAAGACGTCTTTTTCGTAGTCGTCGAGGAAGTCGAGATGCTGGACCGAGCCTTCATGCTCAAGGATCGACGTCCAGGTCGCGGCGTCGTCGCGTCCCTTCTCGGCGAGCTTCGCCTTGAGATGCGCGTTCTTGACCGTGAAGGAGCCCGACAGCGTTTTGTGCGTGTAGACATTAGCCGGGATCGGTTCGATGCCGGCCGACACGCCGCCGCAAATGATGGAGATGGACGCCGTCGGCGCGATCGCGATCTTGTGCGAGAAGCGCGCCTTCACGCCCTGCTCGGCGGCGTCGAGGCAAGCGCCGCGCTCTTCAGCCAGCTTGACCGAAGCCGCATCGGCCCCGCGGCGGATATGTTTGAACAAGCGCAGGTTCCAGCTCTTGGCGAGCGCTGATTCGAACGGCACGCCTTGCGCCTGCAGGAAGGAATGGAAGCCCATCAGGCCGAGCCCGACGGACCGCTCGCGCTGGGCGGAGTAGACCGCCTTCGCCATTTCCGGCGGCGCGCGCTTGATGAAGTCTTCGAGCACGTTGTCGAGGAAGCGGAAGACATCCTCCAGGAACAGCTCGTCATCGCGCCATTCCATGAACTTCTCGGCGTTCAGCGAGGACAAGCAGCACACGGCCGTGCGCGCCTGACCTGCATTGTCGCGGCCGGTGGCGAGCGTAATCTCCGAGCACAGATTGGACTGGCGCACGGACAGGCCGAGATCGCGCTGATGCTTCGGCAGCGCCTTGTTCACGGTGTCGACAAACAAGAGATACGGCTCGCCCGTCTGCAGGCGCAGCTCGAGAATCTTCTGCCAGAGATGGCGCGCTGAAATCTTGCGCACGACCTCTTCGGTCTTGGGCGAGCGCAGCGCGAACTCTTCGTCCGCCGCAACCGCTTCCATGAACTCGTCGGTGATGTTGATGCCGTGATGGAGATTGAGCGATTTGCGGTTGAAGTCGCCGCTCGCTTTGCGAATCTCAAGGAATTCTTCGATTTCGGGGTGGTGGATGTCGAGATAGACCGCCGCCGAGCCGCGCCGCAGCGAGCCCTGGCTGATGGCGAGCGTCAGCGAATCCATCACCCGCACGAACGGAATGATGCCGCTGGTCTTGCCGTTGCGGCCGACCTTCTCGCCGATCGAGCGGACCGAACCCCAATAGGTGCCGATGCCGCCGCCATTCGACGCGAGCCAGACATTCTCGTTCCAGGTGCCGACAATGCCTTCAAGGCTGTCGTCGACCGAATTCAGGAAGCACGAGATCGGCAGACCGCGCCCGGCGCCGCCATTGGACAGAACCGGCGTCGCCGGCATGAACCACAATTTCGAGATGTAGTCGTAGATGCGCTGGGCGTGTTCGGCGTCGTCGCAGAACGCCGTGGCGACGCGCGCAAACATGTCCTGGAAGCTTTCGCCGGGGAGCAGATAGCGGTCTTCCAGCGTGGTCTTGCCGAACGCGGTCAGATGCGCATCGCGCGTTCGGTCTATGTCCACTTTCTCGACGACCCGCAGTTCCGCCTTCTTCTGAGGCGTCTTGTTCTGCGCGAGTTGATCAGCAGTCTCGGTTTGACGAGTTGCGGCGGCGTCGAACGGCGTCATCCGTGGTTCTCCCCATAAGGCGCAGCTAGCCCGCGCGCGAAAGCGACAGCTTTCGACGCACTGCGCATTAGTGCTCTTCAAGATCCGCCAAGGCCCCCAGCCCCGACCCCCTACATATGGGGGCGCCGACCACCTTCGCGTCAACATGTTCCGTTATTGAAGATCGTGCTTGTTTGGTTAGCGAGGCGTAAACGGACCCGTTAACCGGCCAATTTTTTCGCAGGCCGGCCCGCCTTGGCGCGGGTTTATCGGTGGAATCCAACGGCTTGGCGGCGCCAAAAAAATTTCATGCAACACGCTGCGACTCGATTCGAGAACCGAGCCGGCTCTGGTCAAGCCATCATCCAGGCGCTATCGCAGCGTCACCCCTCACACAAAACGGCAGATTCGAATCGATGACCGACGCGAACGCCCCCTCCGATGCGCCTGACGAACTCCTGGACGATGACCCCCTGGAGGACGACATTGAGGACGACGCAGCCGAATCGGGCGGCGGTGAGGAAGGCGCAAATCTTCTGCCGCAGCGCGTCGTCCTGGTGACGGACGCCTGGGAGCCTCAGGTCAACGGCGTGGTGCGCACTTTGTCGCGCGTCGTCGCGGAGTTCCGCGACATGGGCATCGAGATCGAAGTCATCTCGCCTTATGACGGGTACAGAACATTCCCGCTGCCGACCTATCCGGAAATCAAGCTGGCCATCGGCGCGAAGAAAGACATTGAGCGGCGGATTCAGGAGTTCGAACCTGACGCCATCCATATCGCGACCGAAGGCCCGCTCGGCTGGGCGGCGCGTTCGATTTGCCTGAAATGGAACTGGCCGTTCACGACCAGCTACCACACCAAGTTCCCGGAATATGTGAATGCGCGCCTGCCCTTCGTGCCGCTGAAGGCGGGCTATTGGTATATGCGCCGCTTCCATAATTCCGGCGGCTCTTTGATGGTGGCGACCCAGTCCATGCGCGACGATCTGGCCGCACGCGGCTTTCGCAACATCACGCCATGGACGCGCGGCGTCGACACTGAGCTTTTCCATCCCAGCCGGCGCAATGCCGGCGGCGACGTCTATGAAGGCCTGCAGCGTCCGATCTTCGTAAATGTCGGGCGCATCGCGGTCGAAAAAAATATCGAAACGATGCTCGAGCTCGACCTTCCGGGTACGACGGTTCTCGTCGGCGACGGTCCTCAGCGCGCCGAGCTGGAGCGCAAATATCCCGACGTCGTTTTCGCCGGACCGAAATTCGGCGAGGAGCTGGCCCGCTATTTCGCGGATGCGGACGTTTTCATTTTCCCGAGCCTGACCGACACGTTCGGCCTCGTCATTCTCGAAGCCATGGCGACCGGCACGCCCGTCGCCGCCTTCCCGGCGCCGGGTCCGCGCGACATCATTCCGGGCTCGAACGCCGGCGCCGTCGGCGAGGATTTGCAGGCCGCCGCTCTGGCCTGCCTCGAACTCGACCGCGAAACGGTGCGTGCGTATGCGGAGAATTTCTCCTGGCGCGCCTGCGCGGAAGAGTTTCTGCGCAATCTCGAAGTGCCGCCCCAGCCTGAACGCCGCCGCTTCTGGCGCCGGCTGCGCCGGCTTGGCGGGCGCGTGCGCCCGCGCCTGCCGATCAGGCTGCGCCGGCGCAATCGCGACGCAGCCTCCGAGTAACAACGCCGCACATGAAAAAAGGCCGCCGCGGCGAACGCCGCGACGGCCTGCTGATTCATCCGGCGGAAAACGCGCCGCGCGGAATTATTCTTCCGCAGGCGCCTCGGCTTCCTCGGCCTCAGGCGCTTCGTCGGTTTCCTCGCCAGAGTCTTCGCCCGGCTCATCGCTTGCGTCGTCGCTATCGGCTTCGCCGTCTTCTTCGGCCGCAGCCTCTTCGGCTTCCTCGGTCGCCTCGGCTTCGTGGACTTCGCTCAGCGCTTCCATGGTCAGCGTCTCGCCTTCATAGACGGCGTCCGCG
>JAUIEH010000263.1 GCA_030428405.1 Alphaproteobacteria bacterium | reverse complement strand
AGGAAGCCGTTCCCGTCGGCGAAGGCGCGATGGCGGCGCTGCTCGGCGCCGATGTCGATCAAGCCGTGGCGGCCTGCGTCGCAGGACGCGAGCACGGCGTCTGCGAAATCGCCAATGACAACGCGCCCGGCCAGATCGTCATCTCCGGCGCCAAAGCGGCGGTCGCGGCCGCAGCGGAAGCTGCGCGCGCCGCCGGCGTCAAAAAGGCGATGATGCTGGATGTGTCCGCGCCGTTTCACTGCGCGCTGATGCAGCCCGCCGCGCGCGCCATGGAGGCGGCGCTGGGCGAAGTGAACATCAACCCGACGCGCGTGCGCGTCGTCGCCAATGTCACGGCGCGCCCGGAAACCGAGCCGGAAAATATTCGCCGCCAGCTCGTCGAGCAGGTGACGGCCTCGGTGCGCTGGCGCGAAAGCGTCGCCTGGATGGCTGAACAGGGCGTCGACCGCATGGCCGAAGCCGGCGCCGGCAAAGTGCTCACGCAAATGCTCAAGCGCGCAGCGCCGGACGTCAAAGGCGTGGCGCTGAACACGCCCGAAGACCTCGAAGCCTTCGCGGCCTCTCTGCAGGACGCCTGAGCGGCGCAGGCGATACATGACACGTGGTGCGCCGTGCGCGGCGTCGAGAATTCAGGAGCGGATGACATGTTCGATTTAACCGGCAAGCGCGCTTTGGTGACGGGCGCGACCGGAGGTCTGGGCGGCGCGATCGCGAGCGCGCTTCATGCGCGCGGGGCTTCGGTCGCGCTGTCGGGCACGCGTGCTGAGCGCCTTCAGGAAGTCGCCGGCCAGCTCGGCGAGCGCGTCGCTGTGTGTCCCGCTAATCTGGGTGATGCGGCTTCAGCCGACGCGCTGGTCGGTCAGGCGAGCGAAGCGCTTGGCGGGCTCGACATCGTGGTCGCGAATGCCGGCGTCACGCGCGACAAACTCTTGATGCAGATGAAAGACGAGGACTGGAACGACGTTCTCTCGGTCAATCTGGAGGCCTATTTCCGCCTCGCGCGCGCGGCCGTGCGCCCGATGATGAAGGCGCGCTGGGGCCGTGTCATCGGCATCACCTCCGTGGTCGGCGTGACCGGCAATCCGGGACAGTCCAACTACGCCGCCTCGAAGGCCGGCATGATCGGCTTTTCCAAATCGCTCGCCCAGGAAATCGCGAGCCGCAATGTCACGGTGAATTGCGTGGCGCCCGGCTTCATCGCTTCGCCGATGACGGAGGCTTTGAACGAGCAGCAGCGCGAGGCCATCATGGGTCGCATTCCCGCAGGCCGGCTGGGCGCGGGCGCTGACGTGGCGGCGGCGGTGGCCTATCTCGCAAGTGAGGAAGCAGCCTATGTCACGGGACAAACCCTGCACGTAAACGGCGGGATGGCTATGATCTGAGGCGCGGCGCGGCTGCTGGTCAGCGCCGAGAAAGTGTGTTACCGACCCGCGAATTCGACCTCGCCGCCGACTTTGACGCGCGACGTCGCTTGCGCTCCAACCCAAGTCTCGGCGTATAAGTCGCCGGCTTTCTAAACATATGAGGCTTTTATGGCGGACGCTGCTGACATCTTTAGTCGCGTTAAAAAGATTGTCGTCGAGCATCTCGACGTCGAAGAAGACAAGGTCACCGAGAAGGCGAGCTTCATCGATGATCTCGGCGCGGACTCCCTCGACAATGTCGAGCTGGTGATGGCGTTTGAAGAAGAATTCGACATCGAAATTCCCGACGACGCGGCCGAGCACATCCAAACGGTCGGCGACGCGGTGAAGTTCATCTCCGAGCACAAGTCCTAAGCGCGAAGCATGAGCCGGAAAGTAGTCGTAACGGGACTGGGTCTCGTCACGCCCCTGGGGCGCGGCGTGGACGTTGTTTGGAAGCGGCTGCTTGAAGGCCAGTCAGGCGCAGGCCTGATCGAAGGCTTCGAAACGGAAGATCTGGCGTGCAGAATCGCATGCCAGGTTCCGCTTAAGGACGGCCGCTCCGGAGGCGGCGCGGATGTCGAAGGCGCCTTTGAAGCGACGGATGTCGTGTCCAAGGGCGAGCTTCGGCGCATCGACGAATTCATACTCTACGGCCTTGCGGCTTCCGACGACGCGCTGGCCGATGCGGGCTGGCGTCCGGAGCCGGACGACAAGGAAGCGTGCGAGCGCACCGGCGTGCTCATCGGCTCAGGCATTGGCGGCCTGCAGACGATTTACGACGCCTCCGTCACGCTGCACGAAAAGGGACCGCGCCGGCTGAGCCCGTTCGTGATCCCGGCCATGTTGATCAATCTGGCGTCAGGCCAGGCTTCAATCCGCTACGGCTTCAAAGGCCCCAACCATTCCGTCGTGACCGCTTGTTCGACCGGCGCGCACGCGATCGGCGATGCTTCGCGTCTGATTGCGCGCGGCGACGCCGATGTCATGCTGGCCGGCGGTGCGGAAGCGGCGATCTGCCGGTTGGGCATTGGCGGTTTTCTGGCCTGCCGTGCGCTTTCCACCGGATTCAACGACACGCCGGAGCGCGGCTCGCGCCCCTATGACCGCGACCGCGACGGTTTCGTAATGGGCGAGGGCGCAGGCTCGCTCGTGCTCGAAGCCGAAGAGCACGCCAAAGCGCGCGGCGCCAAGATTTACGCCGAAGTGGCGGGCTATGGCCTTTCCGGCGACGCCTTCCACATCACCGCGCCCGCTGAAGACGGCGATGGCGGTTTCCGCTCGATGAGCGCGGCGCTGAAAGATGCGGGGCTGACCGCGTCCGATATTGACTACGTCAACGCGCACGGCACTTCTACGCCCAAGGGCGATGAGATTGAGCTGAAGGCGGTCGAACGCCTGTTCGCCGGTTCCGCCGACGACCTCGTGATGTCCTCGACCAAATCGGCGGTCGGCCACCTGCTCGGCGCGGCGGGCGCGGTCGAAGCGATCTTTTCCATCCTCGCACTGCGCGACGGCGTGGCGCCGCCAACGATCAATCTGGATAATCCGTCTGTGGAAACGCCGATCAATCTCGCCGCGAACGCAGCCGTGCGCCGTCCCATCAAGGCGGCGCTGTCGAACTCGTTCGGCTTTGGCGGGACCAACGCATCGGTGATCTTCAAGCAGCCGTCGTGAGCCGCGAGGACCAACGCGACGGCGCAGATGCGCCTGCGCCGCGTCCGCGCCGGCGTTCGAACCCGCTTCTCGGCGCGCTCCGCTTTCTTGTCGTGCTTGGGCTCTTCGGCGTCGCCGCCGCTGTCGGACTTGGCGTCTGGCTGCAGGGTGAATTCGAGCGCGAAGGTCCCAGCGCTGAAGCCCGCATCGTCACCGTCGATCCCGGCATGGGCCTGATTACGCTTGCCCAGCGCCTGGAGGGCGAGGGCGTCATTCGCGATGCGCGCCTGTTCCGCGCGCTTGCATATCTCGAACATGACGACAGCCCGATCCATCTTGGCGAATACGAATTCGAGGCCGGCGCCAGCCTGCGCGACGTCTATGAGCGCATCCGCGACCACGAAGTGCTTCTGCACCGCATCACCTTCCCGGAAGGCCGCACGACCGCGCAATTCATGCGCATCATCGAGGCCGCCGAGGTTCTGACCGGCGACATGCCCGAGGCCCCTGAAGAAGGCGCGATGCTGCCCGACACCTACAGCGTGACGCGCGGCACGACACGGGCCGCTTTGGTCGAGCAGATGGTGGCGGCGCGCACAGCGCTCCTGGAAGAGCTGTGGCCGAACCGGGCCGAGGGCCTGCCGCTCGAAACGCCGGAAGAAGCGATCATTCTCGCCTCCATCGTCGAGAAGGAGACCGGCGTCGGCTCCGAGCGCGCGCGCGTTGCAGCCGTGTTCGTGAACCGCCTGCGCCGCGGCATGCGGCTGCAAAGCGATCCGACGATCATTTACGGCGTCTCCGGCGGCGAGCCTCTGCGCAATGCGGCCGGCGAGCAGCGCGGCATTCGCCGCTCCGAGCTCGATAATGCGGCCAATCCCTACAACACCTATTTCATCGCGGGCCTGACGCCGACGCCGATTTGCAATCCCGGCCGCGCTGCGATTGAAGCCGTGCTCAATCCGGCTGAGACCAACGATCTCTACTTCGTCGCGGACGGCACCGGCGGTCACGCTTTCGCCGCCACGCTGAGCGAGCACAATCAGAACGTCGCCGCCTGGCGCCGCATCGAACGCGACCGCGCCAACGGCGGGTAAACCTCGTCGGCCCGCCTCTGCTTGCATCGCGCCGCTAAAACTGCTCACTCCTGTGCCGCCCCCGCGCATTGCGCGGACAAAGCCATAGGAGCCGCGCGCGCATGACGATTTCTGGGATGACCGGCTTTGCGCGCACCGAAGGCGCAAGCGAGGGCCTCGCCTGGTCCTGGGAAGCGCGCAGCGTCAACGGCAAGGGCCTGGACATCCGCCTGCGCCTGCCGTCCGGCTACGACCGGCTCGAAGCCAAAACCCGCGAAGCCGTTCAGGCCCGCTTCAAACGCGGGTCCGTCAGCATCGGACTGCAGCTCAAACGCGATGCGGTCGAGCAGAATCTGCGCGTCGACATCGTGCGCGCGGCGGCCTTCGCGGAGGCTGCGCGCAAGCTCGCCCGGCGCGGCCTGGCCAAGCCGATCGACGCCGGCGGTCTGATGGCGATGCGCGGCGTCGTCGACGTCGCCGCGGCGCAAGATGACGAAGACGCGCGCGCGCGTCTGGACGTCGCCATGCTCGCCTCGCTGAACGAAGCGATTGAGGCGCTCGGCGCGGCGCGTGACGCCGAGGGCGCAGCCCTGACGCCGG
>JAUIEH010000262.1 GCA_030428405.1 Alphaproteobacteria bacterium | reverse complement strand
CGAATGCTCAAGAAGGCGCACAAGAACGCGAGGTCATCGTCGTGACCGCGCGCTTGCGTGAAGAGACGCTTCAGGACGTCCCCTTCTCGCTTAACGCTCAGACGCAGGACGATATCCGCAATACGGGTTCGGGCAGTCTCGAGGAGGTCTCGCGCAATGTCGCCTCGCTGACGATCCAGAATCTCGGTCCCGGCCAAAGCCAGGTGGCCATTCGCGGCGTCTCCGCCGGACAGATCGTGCGCGACCAGCCGGGCGTGAAGGAACAAGTCGGCGTCTATCTCGACGAGTCTGTGATTTCGCTCTCCTTGTTCACGCCCGATCTCGACCTCTACGACCTCAACCGCGTCGAGACGCTGCGCGGCCCGCAGGGCACGCTGTTCGGCTCGGGCAGCATTGGCGGCACGCTGCGCTACATCACTAATCAGCCCGATCTCGACGAATTCGCCGCCTCCGCGGAAGCTTCCGTCGAGCATATCCAGGACGGCGATTGGGGCGGCTCTGTCCGGGGCATGGTCAACATCCCCATCGTGGAAGGCCAGGTCGCGGCGCGGGCTGTTGCTTACTATACGGAATATGGCGGCTATGTTGACGCTGTACGTCCGGACTTCTCGGTCGACGAAGACGTCAATTCCGGCCACCGTATTGGCGGCCGCCTCGCCGTCGCATTCGAGCCAAACTCCAATCTGCGCGTCACACCGCGCATTCTTTATCAGGAGATTGAGGCCGACGGCTTCAATCGCGAGGAAGACTACAACATCCTCGCCAACCCGTTCACGACGACGCGCCAGCCCGTGACGCTGGGTGATGAGCGTCAATATCTGCAACTCGACGAACAGTTCACCGACGAACTCTTCATCGCCGATCTGACGGTTGAATGGGACGCAGGCCCCGTCACGCTCACCTCCATTACGAGCTACACCGATCGCGACATTCTGGTCAGCCGCGATGCAAGCTCGCTGACCGGTTCGGTCTCCTTCGATCTCGGGCTCGGCGACGCCGCAACCCTCCTGCCCTCCAATCTGCGTGATACGACTGCGGTCGAAATGTTCACGCAGGAAGTGCGGGTCTCCTCGAACAGCGAGGGTCGGTTCCAGTGGCTGGTCGGAGCCTTTTACTCCGACATTCAGCGCGTTTACGGACAAACCCTGCCCACGCCGGGTTGGGACGCCGCCGCCGTTATCGGCGGGCTCGATCCGGTCGGCGCGCTCAATGTCGCGCCGCCAGACTCGCCTTTCTTCTCGAACATTCCTTATGACTTCGAGCAGATCGCGATCTTCGGCGAAGCCTCCTTCGACATCACCGACCGTCTGACCGCCACTGCGGGCGTGCGCTGGTTCGACTTCGAGGAAAGCCGCACGCTCACCTTTGACGGGCTGTTCGCCGCGGAGACCAATGCTGCGCCCGGCAACACGTCATCGGACGGTTTCGCGCCGCGCGTGATGTTGAGCTATGACGTCAATGACGACATCCAGCTCAACGCCCAAGTCTCCAACGGCTTCCGCCTGGGCGGCGTCAACGACCCGCTCAACGCGCCGCTTTGTTCGCCAACGGACCTTCAGACGTTCGGCAATCGCGCCTCCTTTGAGGACGAAACGCTCTGGAACTACGAAATTGGCGTCAAGACGACGATCCTCGGGGGCCGGGGCACGTTCAATGCGGCGGCCTTCTATAACGACATTTCCGACCTCCAGGTCACGCTCGACGCAGGCACATGTTCCTCGCGCATCGTCTTCAACGTGCCCGAAGCGCACACAATGGGCGCCGAGTTCGAGTTCTCCGCTCAGCTGACGGATAATCTCGACGTCGCCCTGACGGCGAGCTGGATCGAGTCCGAATTCGACTCCACCGTCACCTCGACCGCCGGCGGCGTTACATCAGTCATCGGCGGCATCGCCGAGGGCAACCGCCTGCCGAGCGTGCCGGAGTTCCAGATGGCCGCGGCCGCGACCTGGGAGCAGCCGGTCAATCTTTTCGGTCGCGACGCTGAATGGTTCGCCTCCGGCGTCGTGCAATATGTCGGCGACCGCATCACCCAGCCGGGCGATCAGGTCACGGGCTTCGGCACGTTCAGTCCGCTGCGTACTTTCGGCGGCGTGCCCGCGGGAACGAGTGTGACAATCGACCCCATTCTCGATTCCTACACGACGCTTAATCTGCGCACGGGCATTCGTTACGACAATTGGGAGGCCTCTCTTTGGGTCAACAATGTCACCGACGAAGACGCCCGGTTGTCGTTTGATCGCGAACGCGGTGGGTTCGCCCGTCTCGGCTTTCACACGATGCAACCACGCACGATCGGCGTTACACTTCGCGCCGACTTCTGATCGGCGTCCCGCGTTGCGGAGGGGGCGCGCCGACAGGGCGCCGCGTTATCGCGGCGCCCTGTTTCGTTTGCGTAAGGACCTTTACCCGCCAACGCCTCACGCCGCCAGAACCGGGGCGAAACTGTCCGCGCGCGCAGCCGCCCACGCCCGCGCATATGAGGTCTCACCAGCCGCATCTACAAGAGCGCCGGGCGCAAGCAGCTCGTAAATTTCATCAAGCGGATTGGCGTGGGTCGCGCTGACCCGGCGGTAGAAATGGTGCGGCCTCAGGTCAGACGGCGCCTCCAATCCGGCGGCCCCGACGACCATGGCCAGCGCATCCACCGTATTGCGATGGAATTCGCAGACCCGATCGGCTTTCTCGGAAACGACGAGCCCGCGCTGGCGGCCGCGATCCAGCGTCGCCACGCCGGTCGGGCATTTGTTCGTGTGGCATTTCTGCGATTGCACGCAGCCCAGCGACAACATGAAGCCGCGCGCCGAATTGCACCAATCCGCGCCCAGCGCCATGTTCACCGCGATCGCGAAAGCCGTGTGCGCCTTGCCCGCGACGGCAATCCGCACCCGGTCTTTCAGCCCACAACCGACAAGCGCGTTTCGCACGAAGATAAGACCGTCGCGCAAGGGCGTGCCTGTATTATCCGTCAGCTCGGCCGGCGCCGCTCCGGTGCCGCCCTCCGAACCATCCACGGTGATGAAGTCCGGCGTCACGCCTGTTTCCAGCATCGCCTTGCACATCGCCAGAAACTCCCAGTGATGGCCGATGCACAGCTTGAAGCCGACCGGTTTTCCGCCCGACCTTTCGCGAAGCCGCGCAATCCAGTGCATCATTTCGATGGGCGTTGAGAATGTCGTATGCGCGGGCGGACTGATGACGTCGAAGCCCATCTTCACGCCGCGCACGCGCGAGATTTCGCGCGACACCTTGGCGGCGGGCAGCACCCCGCCATGACCCGGCTTTGCGCCCTGGCTGAGCTTGACCTCAATCATCTTGATTTGTTCGTCAGCGGATTTTTCTGCGAACAGGCTTTCATCGAACCCGCCATCCGGCGTGCGGCAGCCGAAATAGCCCGTGCCCAGCTCCCAAACGAGGTCGCCGCCATGTTTGCGATGAGAATCCGAGATGCCGCCCTCGCCCGTATCGTGCATGAAGCCGCCTTTGCGCGCACCCAGATTCAGCGCCTCGATGGCGTTATGGCCCAGCGAGCCGAAGCTCATCGCGGAAATGTTGAACACCGAAGCGTTGTAGGGCTTGGCGCAGTCCGGCCCGCCGACATCGACGCGGTAATGCGCGGGGTCGGGCGTTTTCGGCGCCGATGACGGGTTCAGCCACTCATATTCCTCGGCGTTGACGTCGAGTTCGGTGCCGAACGGAACAACGCCCTCAATATCCTTCGAGCGCTGATAAATCAGCGAGCGCACGCGGCGCGGAATTGGCCGGCCGTCCGTATTCGACTCAACGATATATTGGCGCAGATAAGGCCGCGCGAACTCGAAGAACCACCGCGCCCAGCCGATGATGGGATAGTTGCGCAGGATGGTGTGCTCGCGTTGCAGATAATGACGCGCGCCGATCAGTGCGATGATCCCGGCTGCGAGCGCGAACATGGCCGCGACAATGCGCCAGACGAGCGGCTCAAGCACGATGGCGGCCACGGCGAACAACGCCGCCAATACGAACGCCGCCACGATCGGAAGATATCGCATCACCTCTCCTTTGCGGGCTTTGGGACGCGAACGCTATGCGCGCACGCCGAGCCCGGTCAATGACGCGAGAGTCCCGCGCTCATGTAGCGAGCGGTAGCGCCAAGCAAGACCCGCGCTCAAGCAGCGAGCCGAATGGCGAGCGGTAGCGCCAAGCAAAGTGCGTCAGCGCTTATCCGGGACCTAGTGTCGCTTGTGAGGCAGCGCTGGCGCCTCACCCGGCGGCTTCGGTAGGTCCCGGCTCTCCGCTCCGCTGCGGCCGGGATGACGACGAGGTGTTGAGCGCTCAAGCAGCGAGGCGGATGCCGAGCGTTAGCGCAAAGAATGAACCCCGCGCTCAAGTAGCGAGCGCCCAGCGAGCGGTAGCGCCAATTAAGACTCCTTCCTTCCCCGGCCGGATTCGCCGGTCGGGGTTCGCGCTGGGTTTCCGCTCACGGAGAAGCGGGCGCGGAGCGAACGTCAATCGCGCTGTCCGGCTTGCGCCGGGTAAGGAGCGATTCACGACCGCTCCGCGCTGACGACTTGTGCCGTTCCCTTCAGGCGACGTCCGTACGGGTCCGCTGGTCTGGGCGCACATCGCTGTACGCTAAGGCCCTGGACGTGGTCGGCCTGCCGGCGGGGTCCTAGTGCCCCGCCCCCTGAAGGGCGCTCGCCGGGTTTCACCCGTTCCGGTCACGGATGAGCCGCGGCGCGTCAGCCTCCGCCCGCC
>JAUIEH010000261.1 GCA_030428405.1 Alphaproteobacteria bacterium | reverse complement strand
CAGCCGAGTGCTGGCCATTTCCGCAAGCACAAAAAGCTCAATGTGGCCTATTTTGCGCAACACCAGATCGAAGCGCTCAATCCGAAACACTCCGCTTACGATCATATTTGCGAGCTGATGCCGGATGCGACCGAAGCCCAAAGGCGCGCGCGCCTGGGCCGCTTCGGGCTGCCGCAGTCCAAGGCCGAGACCAAGGCCGGCGATTTGTCGGGCGGGGAAAAATCACGCCTGCTGCTGGCGCTGGTGACGTTTGAGGGCCCGCATGTCCTCATCCTGGATGAGCCGACCAACCATCTCGACATGGACAGCCGCGCCGCACTCAAGGACGCCATTAACGGCTTTGAGGGGGCCGTCGTGCTCATCAGCCATGACCGCGACCTGATTGAAAGCTGTGCGGACCGGCTCTGGCTCGCTCATGAAGGAACCGTCGCGTCATTTGACGGCGATCTCGAGGACTACAGACGGTTATTGTCCGGACACGCGCCGGCCGAAAACAGCGGTTCGAAGCAAGCCTCGCCGCCGGATGAAAAGACCAAGCGCCGCCGCGCCGCTGCTGCGCGCCGCGCGGATATCGCACCACTCAAGGCCGAAGCTGCGCGCTGGGAGAAGGAAGCCAAGCGGCTGCAAGGCGTCATCGAAACGATCGACAAAGGCCTCGCTGCGCCCGGCCTCTATGACCGCGAGCCGGCTGCGGCGGCCGAGCTCTTCAAGAAGCGCGCAAAAGCCGAAGAGTTGCTCGATGCGGCGGAGACGAACTGGCTCGAAGCCAGCGAGGCGTTGGACAACGCACTTAGCGGCGAAGACGCGCGCGCCTGAGCGCGCGCGTTCGCATTTGCTGCCCCGCTAACCGCAGGTGACGCGTTCCACGCGGCCGTTCTGGCTCATGTAGAAATTGACCCGGTCGGGCTGATGGTCCTGCGTAACGGCGCATTCAAAGCAGATCATGCGGAAATTGTCCGGCATGCGACGCGCGCTCGCGAGATCATTTTCGGTCGCGCCCATGAACACCGACCAGCGCTCCGCGTCGCAGACTTCCGCCGCCGCTTGTTCGCCCGCGCTGCGGTCATCGCCGCCGCCGGGAATCGGGCCGTCGGCCACGCGCCAGGGCTCGGCCAGATAGCTGTCATTCGAGGCGGGCCCCGCAACCGGCGCGTTGAACATCTCGCGCGCGGAGCGGCCGCCGTCATCGATTTCACGTCCGTCCGGACCGAGACATCCGCCCAGCGTGAATGCGGCTGCAATGGCGAGGATTTGCATGGATTTGAAGTTCGTCACGCCGTTTTCTCCCAGCGACCGCGCTCATCCTGGCGCCTGTATGAAATATCAGCTCCGTCGGCCTTCAGACGCTTCCACCGCTTTCTCGCGGCGGCCACGGCGTCGTCATCCGCTCCGTCGAACAAGATGGCGTATCTGGCGACGCCTGCAAGCGGTTCCGGATCTGCGTCATCAATTAAAAAGACGGCCGCAGCCTCGTTCGGATTGCTGGCTTCGGTCGTGAGCAGGACCGGCTGACGCGCGGCGAAGGGCGCATCCGCCGTGCCGTGCGGCAGAAAACTGGCGTCGCTGAACGTCCACAGCACGTCGTCGAGCATTTTGATGCGCTCAGCGTCGGGAGAGCGCACCAGCGCGCGCCAGCCGCGCTCGGCGCATTTCTCCAGCATAGGCGGCAGCGCCTGCTCGAGGCGCGAGCGCTCGAGATGATAAAACCAGTATTCCGGTCCCGCGGTCACGACTCGTAGTGCTTGGAGACGAGCAGGTTGAGGATGCGCACGCCCCAGCCGGTCGCCCAATGCGGCTCGCGCGGGTCATCGCTTTTCGACTTCCAGGCCGTGGGCGCGATGTCGAGATGCGCCCAAGGCGCGTCCTTGACGAAGCGCTGAAGGAATTGCGCCGCCGTGATCGAGCCCGCCGACGGTCCGCCGACATTTTTCATGTCCGCGACATCGCTGTCGATCATCTTGTCGTAGCTCGCGCCCAGCGGCATCCGCCAGACGGGCTCGCCCGCCCACTTGCCCGCCGCCGTCAGACGCTCTGCGAGCGTGTCGTCATTGGCGAACAGACCGGCGTGATGGGGACCGAGCGCGACGACCATCGCGCCCGTAAGCGTGGCGAGGTCAATGATCGTACGCGGATTGAAACGGTCCTGCGTGTACCAGAGCGCATCGGCCAGAACGAGCCGGCCCTCCGCGTCGGTGTTGAGGACTTCGATGGTCTGCTTGGACATGGAGGTGACGATGTCGCCGGGCTTTTGCGCGGCGGCGTCGGGCATGTTCTCGACAAGGCCGATGACGCCGATGGCGTTGACTTTGGCGTCGCGTCCGGCGAGCGCGCGCATCAAGCCGGTGACCGCGGCCGCTCCGCCCATGTCGCCCTTCATCTCGGCCATATTGTTCCAGGGATATTTGACGTTCAGACCGCCGGAATCGAAGCACACGCCTTTGCCGACAAAGGCGATCGGTCGCGCGCCCTCTTCACCGCCCGACCAGCGCATGATTACGAGCTTGGATTCCTTATCCGAACCGCGCCCCACGCCGAGCAACGCATGCATGCCGAGTTCGGTCATGCGCTCTTCGCCCAGCACTTCGACTTCGAGACCGTGTTCGGAAAGGCCTTCGCAAATCTCAGCAAAGCTTTCCGGGTGAAGAATATTCGCCGGCTCGTTCATGAGGTCGCGCGCGAGATCAACGCCGTCCGCGACAGGCTCGAGCTTCTTCCACTGGTTCTTGGCGGCGCGCGCGCGGTCGCTGACGATGGTGAAGCCGGCCAAAGACGGCTTCTTCTTGTCGGCCAGCTTGGTGCGGTATTTGTCGAAGCGATATGACGCCAGCCGCGCGCCCAAAGCCGCGCGCGCCAGCGAGACCGGCTCGACCTCCAGATCATCAAGCAGCAACGCAGCATTGGTCGCGCCCGAAGTCAGCAAGGAGCGCGTGGCTGCGGCGGCGCAACGCTCGACCACATCGCCGTCCAGCTTGTCGCGTCCGCCGGCGCCAAGCAGCAGGACGCGGTCGGCCTCAACGCCCGCCGGCGCAACGATGCTGACGGTCTGGCCCGAGGCGCCGGTGAAGCGCGAAGCTTTCATCGCGCGGCTCAAGGCGCCGTCCGAAGCCTTCTCCAGCTCGGCGGCCGCCGGGCTTAGATCATTGTCCTCGAAAACGAGCGCGACATAGGCGTCGGCGTCGCCGGCGGATGTGGAGAATGAAGTTTCCATGCAGACGTCTCCTTGGGTCGCGCTGTGGCGCAGGAGATAGCGCACAGTTCGGCGATGCAAGATGCGGCGGGCGGCTGGTCGTGCGGCGTCCTATCTGATAACTCGCCTCGTGAGAAGTATCGTGGCGGGGATCACGAACGCATCGGAGACTGCGCGCGTGCTCCAATTCTACATTATGCGTCAGGCGTTCTGGCCGTTCGCGGCGTCGGTTTCGGCGCTCGCGATTCTCGCCTTATTGACGCAAAGCATCGCAACGCTCGATTTGATCATCGATCAGCGCCAGTCGGTGTTCACCTATCTCCAGATCACCCTGCTCGCTTTGCCGCAGCTGATCGCGCTGATCCTGCCGATCGCGCTTTTCATCGCCGTCGCCTACGCCGCCAACCGCTTTCAAAGCGACAGCGAGGCGGCGGTGTGCTCCTCCGCCGGGATGAGCCGCTGGCAGATCGCCGAACCGATTTTCAAGCTCGCCATTCTCGCGCTCATCGCCAATCTCGCCATCAATCTGTGGGTCCAGCCCGCCGCCTATCGCGAGATGCGCCTGCGCCTCTTTGAAGTGCGCGGCGACCTCGCCGCGCGCCTGGTGCAGCCCGGACAATTCAGTTCGCCCGCCGAAGGTCTGACAATTTATGCGCGCGATATCACTGCGGGCGGCCGGCTGACCGACATCCTCATCGAGGATGCGCGCGACGAAGAAACCGAGCCCATAGTCTATATGGCGCAGGCCGGCGTGTTCGTGGACGTCAACGGCGAGCCGGCGCTGCGAATGGCGAACGGTTCGATCCAGTCGGTGGATCAGTACAACGCGCTCTCGCATCTGCAGTTCGACAGCTACACCTTCGTGCTCTCGACCTTTCTCGATCGGCCGAGCGACGTCTTCTACAAGCTGAGCGACCGCTATTTGCACGAACTGCTCGTGCCGGACCCAAATAATCTATGGGACTGGCGGTTCAGGAATAATCTTTTGGCGGAAGGCCATTACCGATTATCCGCGCCGCTCTACAACGCAGCCCTGGCGCTGGTGGCGCTGGCCGGCGTCTTTGGCGGCTCGTTCTCGCGCATCGGCTATACACGGCGCATCATCGCTGCGAGCGTGGCCGCTCTGGGCGTGCGTCTCGTCGGCTTCGCCATTCAATCTGCGTGCAATGACTATCCCGAACTCAACGCGCTGCAATACGCCTTGCCGATCGTGACCGGCTTCATCGCCTATCGCGTGCTGGTGGGACGCTCGCCGCGCCGCAAGCTGCGCCGGCGCCGGCGCTTCGAGCTGGTGGAGCCCGCGCCCGCATGACGACAGCGCTGCAACGTTACGTATTCTGGGAAGTCGCCGGCGGCGTGGCCGTGGCGGTCGCGGTCATCACGACCATGGTCGTGCTGGTCGATTTCGTCGAGCTGATGCGCACGCTTGGCGATGAGTTCGACGTTTCGCCGATCCGGCTCGCCGGCTTTGCGCTTTTGCGCGCGCCCGCACTGCTCGAGACGACGCTGGTCTTCGCCGTCCTGTTCGGTTCGATGCTGGCCATGTTTCGGCTCAACCGGCGCAGCGAG
>JAUIEH010000260.1 GCA_030428405.1 Alphaproteobacteria bacterium | reverse complement strand
TGCAGGAAGAACTCGCCAAAGTCGGCTACGCCGCCAAGGCGCCGGCCTAAGCCGCGCCGCAGCAAATCACCGCAGGCGCGCGCGCAACGCGCAATCGTTGCGCGCGCGCACTTTTCACGCGTCACCCAAGTGCTAGCGTCCTCGACCCACGGTATTTGAGGCAGTCAGAGCGAATAGAATGGGCGAGTTGTCCAAGATCGGCGTAATCGGCGCCGGCCAGATGGGCGCCGGCATCGCAGAAGTCTGCGCGGCGGCGGGTTATGACGTCGTCATCTATGACGTCGATGCAGACGCGACCGAAGCGGCCCTCGCCCGTGTGCGCAGCAATTTCGAGCGCAATGTCGCCAAGCAGCGCATGAGCGAAGCCGAGCGCGACGCCGCCATCGGCCGCATCACCGCAGCCTCCGATCTCAAGGATCTCGCCGACGCCGACATGGTCATTGAAGCCGCCGTCGAGCGCGAAGACGTCAAGGTCGAGATTTACGCCAAGCTGCGCGGCCTCCTGAAATCCGAAGCCATTCTCGCCTCCAACACCTCCTCGCTCTCCATCACGCGCCTCGCCGCCGCCTCCGACCGGCCCGGCCGCTTCATCGGCGTTCACTTCATGAACCCGGTCCCGGTCATGCGGCTGGTTGAAATCGTGCGCGGCATTCAGACCGAGGAAGAAACCTTCCAGGCGGCCAAGGGCCTCATCGAAAAGCTCGATAAATCCATCGCCGTCGCTGAGGACTTCCCGGCCTTCATCGTCAACCGCATCCTGATGCCGATGATCAATGAGGCCTGCTACACGCTCTATGAGGGCGTCGGCACGGTCGAGACCATCGACTCAGCCATGCGACTCGGCGCGAACCATCCGATGGGACCGTTCGAGCTCGCCGACTTCATCGGCCTCGATACGTGTCTTTCGATCATGCGCGTTCTCTATGACGAACTCGCGGACTCGAAATACCGGCCCTGCCCCTTGCTGGGCAAATATGTCGAAGCCGGCTGGCTGGGCCGCAAAACCGGCCGCGGCTTTTACGACTATTCCGGCGAAGCGCCCCAGCCCACGCGCTAGCGGGAAGAGTCTTTTTTACGCTAACGCTCGGTGATTTTCTCTAGCGCCAATGCTCGCTAGCCGCTCGCTGCTTGAGCGCGGTTCACCTCGTCGTCATCCCGGCCGCAGCGAAGCGGAGAGCCGGGATTCACCGAAGCCGCCCAAAGAGGCGCAGGCGCGATGCGACAGCGCTTTTTCGCAAGCGACACTAGGTCCCAGATAAGCGCTGACGCGCTTTGCGGGATGACGAGAAACGCGATTGCGCGACCGCTCAGCGCCTGAGCGCGCGCTGCCCTATTGACGCCAAACTGTTCAGTGAAACATTTTTCACTGGAACGCAGCCACGTGCACGGGGTCATTCATGCGCAAATTCATCATCGCCGCCGGGGCGGTTCTGGGACTTGGCCAGATCGCTGCGGCGCAGGACGCCATGCTGGTGCTCGACGCTTCTGGCTCGATGTGGGGCGAGATCGAGGGCCGGCATAAAATCCTCATCGCCCGCGACGTCATCGGCGATTTGCTGACCGACCTCCCCGACGACCGCCAGCTGGGCCTGGTCGCATACGGACATAACCGACGCGGCGATTGCTCCGACATCGAGACGGTGGCTCGCCTTGGCGCTGACCGCGAGACCATTCGCGACGCGGTTAACAATCTGCGCCCGCTTGGCATGACGCCGCTCTCCGCCGCCGTACAGCACGCAGCCGAAGAGCTTGCGTATACGGAAAACGCCGCAACAGTGATCCTCGTCTCCGACGGCGAGGAGACCTGCGACGCAGATCCTTGCGCGCTCGGCGCCGCGCTGGAAGCCCAAGGCGTCGATTTCACCGCTCACGTTATCGGCTTCGACATCTCCACCGAAGAAGAGCGCCGCCCGCTTGAATGCCTCGCGCGCGAGACCGGCGGGCGCTTCATACTGGCGTCCAATTCCACTGAACTCTCCGACGCCCTGCGCGAGACGGTTGAAGCTCCGCCTCCGCCTGCCGAGGCCGGCCTGCGCCTACAGGCGACGGACTTGTCCGGCGGCCCGGTCATCAATGAGGGCCTGCTCTGGCGTGTCGGGATTGAGGACGACGCCGGCGGCGACGTCTATATCTCCGAGAGTGAAGAAGGGACCGTCACGCTCGACGATATTCCTCCGGGCACATATGACATCTGGGTCGAACGGCCGGAAGACGGCGCGGAAGGCCGCGGCGAAGTCACGGTCAATTCAGGCGGCACGCGCAGCGTCACCATCGCCATCGACATTCCGCTGGAAGCGACCATCTCCACCGTCGCTGAGGCCGTAGTCGGCGCGAACATCGCTGTGGAATGGACGGGTCCGCAACGCGAAGGCGACTGGATCACCATCGTGGAAGCGGGCTCGCACGCGTCCTTGTGGGACAGCTATGCCCGCATCGGCGCAAGCTCGCCAACGCAGCTGCGCATGCCCGGCGCGCCAGGCGAATACGAAGTCCGCTACGTGCTCGGCGCGCCGCATCGCGTTCTGGCGAGCACGACGATTACAGCTGTTGAAGCGGAAATCAGCCTTACGCCGCCTACGGACGCCCGTGTCGGCGAACAGCTCGTCGTCGAATGGAGCGGACCGGCCGCGCGCGGCGACGTCATTGTCGTGACGCGTCCGGATGCGCCCGCTATTCCGTATTCAACCAATTACGCGCCTGTCGCCCGAGGCAATCCCGCGCGCATTCCCGGCGTGTCGGAACCGGGCGAATATGAGGTGCGCTATCTCTTGAGCGCCGGCAACACGATCGCCGCGCGCGTCGCCTTCGAGGTGGGCGACGCCGACATCTCCGTGAGCCCGCCGTCCAGCGTCACCGCCGGCGCGCAATTCGAAGTGCCATGGTCGGGACCGGGCGGGCGCGACTATATCTATATCGCGCGCGCCGATCAGGGCGACGGCTATTACGTGCTCTACCAGCTCGCCGAGCGCGGCAATCCCGCGACGTTCACCGCACCAGACGCGCCCGGCCAGTATGAAGCGCGCTATGTGCTGCAGCGCGGCCGGTCCGTCGTGGCGCGGCAGCGCTTTGAAGTGACGCCCGCGGAATAATCAGGCGCGCAGGCGAACGAAGAACGGGCGGCGATGTTGGCCATCGCCGCCCGTTTCATTTTCGCTCTTGATACGAATTAGTCGTCGTTGAACGCGCTCAGCGCAAGTTCCGCCTGCGTCGAGGCGGCGCGCAGGGCGGCGGCGTCATTTGCATCCGTCGGCAGGGGCGAAGGATGCGCCGCGATCAGCGCATCGAGCCTGCTTGAGGCTTCCGCTGCGGCCAGTTCGTTGGCGCTGGCGAGCTGCGGATTAATCGCGCTGCAACGCGCCCGCACGGCGCGCGTGAAACCCCAGGCGTCCTGATATTCGATGATGTCGGTGACCACGCCGTCGCTGACGCCGGCGGCGTATTCAGCGCGGGCCAGGGCAATCGTCGCGCTCAGCGCGCTGACCTGTTCGGACAGGCTTGCATCGACGCCGTCGGCAAGCGCGCTCAGCCGCGCCTGCAACGCTTCGTAAGCCGCCCGCACGTCATCGGCCCGGTCGTTTTCCGCAGCCATTTCGGCGAGCCTGACGACGTCCTCGCTCAGCTCGGCCCCGCCGAGATCGGCGAACATCATGGCGTTGGGCTCGAGCACTTCGACGACCGGGTGCATGAAATGCGGCCCCGCCAGAGCGCGCTCGTCCATTTCGTAGAGCTGGTTGGCGACGGCTAGATGGCCCTGCATCACAAGGGTCAGATGGATGAGCCGCGCATTGTCCGAGAGCGACGCCACGGCGGCGCCGCCTTCGCCGGCTTCACCACCCTCGCCGCCTTCGCCGCCCTCGCCGCCTTCACCCGACTGCGTCGCAGCGCCGCCCGCAGCGTGCGGATCGCCGCCCTCGCCGGCTTCACCGCTTTCATTGCAAGCCGCCAGGCTCGATGCTGCGAGCGCGGCCAGCGCGGCCCGGCTCCACAGCTTGATGGTGTCGCTCATATCGTCCCTGCTTTGTGTTCGGCGTGACTTGTATCGGACCAGCGAGGGCGTGAAAACCAATCGCAATTTCGCGACGGATAGGACCAATGCGCGCAGCGATCGAAGATGTGTTGAGCGAAGACGCCCAAGCCGAGGCTTTGAAGCTGATCGGCAAGGCGCGCTTTCGCGACGGCAAGGCGACCGCCGGACACCAGGCGCGCAAGGTCAAAGAGAACGAACAGACCGACCCGGCCGACCCCTCCGCGCAAAGCGCTGCGCGTCTCATCGTCGAAGCGTTGACGGGCCACCCCATGTTTCAGATCGCGGCGCGACCCGCGCGCCTCTCGCCATTGATCCTCTCGCGCTATGCGCCGGGCATGACCTATGGCCTGCATGTAGATGACGCAGTCATGCGCGCGCCCGATGGCGGCAAATTTCGCGCAGACGTGGCTTTCACCGTCTTTCTGAGCGCGCCTGAGAGTTATGAGGGCGGCGCGCTCGCGCTCGAGACCAGCGCGGGACGTTCCGAGATCAAGCTGCCGGCGGGGGCGGCCATCGTCTATCCGGCCGACACGCTGCACGAAGTGACGCAGGTCACCGACGGCGTCAGGCTGGCGGCGGTCGGATGGGCGCAGAGCCTCATCCGCGATGCGTCTGCGCGCGAGCTATTGTTCGACCTGGAGCAATGCGCCATGGCCGCGGACGGCGACGGCGCGCCGCGTGCGGCGCTCCTGGCGCGCAAGGCGGCGTCAAATCTGTTACGCCGCTGGGCCGAGCCTTAACCCTGTTTGCGCAGATGCG
>JAUIEH010000259.1 GCA_030428405.1 Alphaproteobacteria bacterium | reverse complement strand
TTCTTCGACGCCGACGGCGAGAGCGCGCGCCGCTTCCTGATGCGTACGCCGATCAATGGCGCGCGTCTGTCATCAGGCTTCGGCCGCCGCCGCCATCCCATCTCGGGCTATTCGCGCATGCATCGCGGCACCGACTTCGCAGCGCCCTCCGGCACGCGCATCTATGCCGCCGGCGACGGCGTCGTCGAGCGCGCCAACCGCTATGGCGGCTATGGCAACTATGTCCGCATACGTCACGCCAACGGCTATCAGACCGCTTATGCGCATATGAGCCGGTTTGCGCGCGGCATGCGCGCCGGCCGCCGCGTGCGCCAGGGCGAAGTCATCGGCTATGTCGGCTCGACCGGCGCCTCGACGGGCCCGCATCTGCACTATGAAGTGCTGCGCGGCGGCTCGCATGTGAACCCGATGCGGCTCGACCTGCCGACCGGGCGCACGCTGGAGGACGGCGAGCGCGAGGCCTTCGAAGCCGAACGCGCGCGCATCAATGCGCTGCGCACAGAGCTTGGCGCGGTCATCGAAGCGTCGGCCGAGGAAAGCGCGGTTGCGAGCGCAACGAACGCGGACGGCGGCGAAGGCCCGGCGGGCTGAGTCAGCTTTCGCTGGTACGCGCTTCCAGCCGCGCAGCCTTGGCCAGCTTGCGCTCCTTTCCGGCGCGCAAGCGTTCATGCGGCGCGAGCGCGCTCAACAACAGCCAGTCGGGAAAGGCGCGCTTCAAAGGGGTTGCGCCTTCGAGCCTGATCTTGCCGGCTGAAATTTCATCCTTGAGCGAACGAAAGCCTCGCCACGCTTCCACAAAGCGGCGCAGATCCGACATGACGCGAATGTCGACGTCGAAGCCGGGATGCTTCAGGCACATGTCGACCGCGCCGTCATCATTGACCAGCCAGAAGCGCCGGCAATCGGCGGGCGCGCCGGTAAACTCGAACTCCATGACCGTACGTCCGGGCGGCATCGCTTCGGTGTTGAGGCGCAGATGCATGCTCCAGGCGAGAAAGCCCGGATCGAGATCATCCATCTCCATGTCGCGCGCCCAGCGCTGACCCCACACCGCGAGCGCATCGATCATCGGCTCGAGCTCCTGCGTCGCGGAGGTCGGAAAATATTTGTAGCCGCGTCCGTCCCCTGACTTTTCGCGGCGCACCAGCCCCACCTCTTCGAGAAACTGCAGGCGCTGCGACAACAGCGAGGCGGACATGCGCGGCACGCCGCGATGAATGTCGTTGAAGCGCCGGCAGCCGTCGATCAGCCGGCTCACGACCAGAAGCGTCCAGCGCTCGGTGAGTATCTCTGAGGCAAGCGCGAGCGGACAATATTGGCCATAGGTCTTGGGCATCGAAACCTCCCTCGACGCAACTCCAGATTTTTCAGTATCGCGCGACGGCGCCGACGTCGATGCTGCGTGTGCAGGGTCGAACCAAGGGAGCAGACCATGTCTCACTCGTTTCGCCGCGCCGCCTTGGGCGCAACCGCCATCATAGCGCTCGTCGGCTGCGCCGCGCAGGCGCAGGACGCCGCCGACAATCTCGTCGCCGACTGGATCGAGCTGACCGGCGTCGGCTATTCGGAATGGCTGGCGCGCACGCCGGAAACCGCGCGGCCCGAAGCGACCGTCGCCCTCGCCATGTTTGAGGCCGTCAACGCCATCGAAGGCGCATACATCCCCTTCGGCGAACCGCTGAGCGCGCCGGCTGACGCTTCCGCGCGCGCCGCCGTCGCAGCCGCCGCCCATGACGTGCTCGCTGCGCTTTATCCCGCGCGCGCCGAGGAGTTCGACGCAGCGCTCGCGGAGGATTTGTCGGTGGTTCCCGACGGACCGGGCGAAGATGCAGGCGTGGCGCTCGGCGCTGAGGCGGCCGCGGCCGCGCTTGCGCGCATCGCGCTCGACCCCGAAACGCCGGTCGAGCCGTTCCGGGCGATGTCGGCGCCGGGCGTTTATGTCCCGACCGAGGTCCACAATGTCATTCGCGATTTCGACCTCGCCTTGCGGCCCTGGGTGATGTCCTCGGCCTCCGAGTTTCGCCCCGAACCGCCGCCCGCGCTCACGAGCGAGCGTTATGCGCGCGACCTTGATGAAGTGCGTCGGCTCGGCGGCGCGGCGGGCTCCGAGCGCACGCAAGATCAAGACGCCTCTCCGCCCTTCTGGTTTCTCATTCCGATGAACCCGACTTTGCGCACCATGACGTCGCAGGAGGGCCGTTCGCTTGCGGACAATGCGCGGCTTTACGCCATGTTCTACATGGCGACGGATGACGCCTGGACGGCCTCGGCGGACGGCAAGGCGCATTATCTCTTCTGGCGGCCGATCACGGCGTTGCGCAACGCCGACCGCGATGGCAATGACGCAACCACGCGCGTGGCCGACTGGACGCCGCGCATGCCCTCGCCCATGCATCCGGAATATCCGTGTGCGCATTGCGTGCAGGCCGCAGCCCACGCCGTGGTGCTCGACGCCGAAGCCGCAACGCCGCCCGAAGGCGGTTGGGTCATCGAAAGCCCAGCTGCGCCCGGCGAAACGCGCCGCATCGAGAATTTTGCGGAATATTCCCGCGAAACCTCAATGTCGCGCATCTATGCCGGGGCGCATTATCGCTTCTCCAACGAGGCCGGCGAAGCCGTCGGCCGCGCCATCGGCGCGCGGCTGTTGGAGCGCTTTGCGCGCGTTGATGACGCGGAGGAGTGAGCGCCGGGTGAAGCGCGCCTTTTCTCCTCCCCCAGCAAGGGGGAGGCTGGGAGGGGGTCCTGGGCGACTAAACGCGCCGCTCTCTCCCAGCGTCATCCCGGGCGAAGCGAAGCGGAGGCCCGGGATCTACTGCGGGTCAACCAGATCGAACCACAGATCGCGCCAAGTCGGATTCATCGCTTCGATTGCATCGTTTCGTCATGCCCGCTCGCTTGGCTTGCCTCGTATTTGTTTCTCGTGCGTGATGCAGCTGCGCCGCTATAGATCACCCTCGAAAAGCAATCTCGGAGCACGCCACCGGCACATCGAGGGAGTGAAGCTCGAGAAGAGATTTTATTTGCCGTTCTAGATCCGATTGATTTGGTTGAGGACCGATGAGGATGCCACTAATGGCCGGCAACACCTCGCCGGGTAAAAACGGCTCTATTCTCTGCCTAACCGAATCTTCATTATTATAACATGTTCGTTTTATTGAAAAAGAACCATCCAGCATTGGTTGGCAGTGGGCAATCAAACGATACTCTTCTTCATGTCGATATTCAAACATCTTCAATATCGGAAATAAATTAATTGCAGAATTGAATGTCTTCTCATCTGCGCCATCTTTTTTGTCTAGCACCAAATCGATTAGACCCGACGCAACTTCTTCGGCCCTTTGGTTAAAGGGCTCTGAGAATACCCTTCCATCATAGTAACTCACATGCCCAAAACCTAACATGATGCGATGCTCTGAGCGCACACGATTAAAACAGCTCTCCAATCGCGCTTGCTTGAACCGAATCATGAATCGACCGTAAGCGACCCATTGCGAAAGTCTGCCATTCTCCTCGTCGTAGGGCGCTTCGTGATCGCAGAAGGACGCAATAAATGCTGGGCAAGTTTTTAACGTTGCATCTACCACTATGTTTGCTAGTTTTTGAGATTCATCTTCTAGGTCTAATCCCTCACTCTCCACAAATTTCTTAAAGCGTTCTCTGCCACCTTCATTCAATTTTGCTTTGATGTGAGTGGTAATAGCCGGAATTGCTGCCCTGAATTCAGACGGATCATTCAAACCAACCACGTCAGTAAGCCAAATTGAACCGCTGCGAATTATTCCGTGTAGACCAGCTAACGTCGTATAGTGACACATGGTGTCCGGATGTGGGTCGGCGGTTCGATCAAGTATCATCGGAATTCGCCCCCGCCCTTCTCTCACTCGCCCGGACCTTCACGCTTTCGCTTTTCAGCTGGCCGCAGGCGGCGAAGATGTCGCGGCCGCGCGGGGTGCGGATGGGTGAGGCGTAGCCTGCGCGGTTCACGACTTCGGCGAAGCGTTCAATGGTTTCCCAGTCGGAGCACTCATAAGGCGCATCCGGCCACGGATTAAACGGGATGAGGTTGATCTTGGCGGGAATGCCGGAGAGCATTTTGACCAGCGCCTTGGCTTCGGCGATGGAGTCGTTCACGCCTTTCAGCATCACATATTCAAACGTGGTCCGGCGCGCATTCGACAGGCCCGGATAATCCCGGCACGCCTGCATCAGCTCTTCCAGCGGCCATTTGCGGTTAATCGGCACGAGCACGTCGCGCAGCGCGTCATTGGTCGCATGCAGAGAAATCGCGAGCATGGCGGAGGTGTCATAGCCCAACCGCGCCATCTCGGAGACCACGCCGGAGGTCGAGACCGTGATCCGCCTGCGCGAGATCGAGATGCCCTCGCCGTCCGAAATGACGTCCATCGCCTTGGCGACATTATCGAGATTATAAAGCGGCTCGCCCATGCCCATGAAGACGATATTCGTGAGCTGACGGTCCTCGTTCGAGGTCGGCCACTCCTCAAGGTCGTCGCGCGCGATCATCACCTGCGCGACGATTTCGGCCGCGGTCAGATTGCGCACCAGGCGCTGCGTGCCGGTGTGGCAGAAGGTGCAATTGAGCGTGCAGCCGACCTGGCTTGAGACGCAGAGCGCGCCCGCCCGGCCGACGCCGGGAATGAAGACGGTCTCGACTTCCGCCCCATCGGCGAGGCGGATGAGATATTTGCGCGTGCCGTCGGTGGAGACGAGCCGCGTCGAGATTTCCGGACGCGCCAGGGTGAAGCGCTCTTCAAGGCTGGCGCGCATCGCCT
>JAUIEH010000258.1 GCA_030428405.1 Alphaproteobacteria bacterium | reverse complement strand
GTGCGCGTCCACGACACCGCAGGCCTGCGCAAGCGCGCCAAGGTGCAGGACTCGCTCGAGCGTCTCTCCGTATCCGACACGATCCGCGCCATCAATTTCGCCGAGGTTGTCGTCCTGGTGATGGACGCCGAGAATGCATTTGAAAAACAAGACCTTCAGTTAGCGGATTTGGTCCTGCGCGAAGGCCGCGCCATCGTCTACGCCATCTCCAAATGGGACCAGGTAGACGAGGTTCAAGCGCGCGCCGCCGATCTGCGCGAGCGCGCGGGCAGGCTTTTGCCGCAAGCGCCCGGCGCGCCGTTGATCTTGTTGTCGGGTCTGACCGGTCGCGGCGTCGACAAGCTCATGCCCGCCATCATGCGCGTACGCAAGGACTGGTCGGCCAAGGTGAAGACGCGCGACCTCAATGACTGGCTGGGCGAGGCTGTCTCGCGCCATCCGCCGCCGGCGGTCAATGGACGGCGGATCAAGCCGCGCTATATCTCGCAAATCAAATCGCGGCCGCCGACTTTCGTCCTGATGTGTTCGCGCGCCGGTCAGTTGCCGGAAGATTATAAGCGCTATCTCATCAACGGCATTCGCGAGGCCTTCGCGCTGCCCGCCGTGCCGGTGCGTCTGATCGTGCGTGCGGGGAAGAACCCTTATGCGGACGACGCCGAGACGAGGTCGGGATAGTTCACGCGCACGCCGTGTGCTGAATAATCCGCCGCGACCATGTCGGCGAGCGCTGCGCCGACATCATCCGCGCTTGGCAGCGTGTCGGGATCTTCACCTGGAAACGCCTTGGCGCGCATCGCTGTCGCGGTTGGTCCGGGATTGAACAGGTTCACGCAGAGCGCGCTTTTTTCGGTCTCGGCCGCATAGGCGTAGACCATCGCTTCAAGCGCAGCCTTTGTGGCGGCGTAAACGCCCCAGAAGGCGCGGCGCTTTTCTGCGGCAGCCGAGCTCACGAACACGGCGCGGCCGGCCTCGCTCTGGCGCAAAAGCGGGTCCATTGAGCGGATCAGCCGGTAATTCGCCGTCAGATTAACGGCGACAGCGTCGTTCCAGACTTTCGGATCGATATGACCGACGGGCGAGAGCACGCCCAACAGCGCGGCATTGGCGACGAGACCGTCGAGCCGGCCCCAGCGTTCGTAAATTACAGCGCCCAGACGGTCGATGGCGTCGAAATCGGCAAGGTCGCAAGGCACCAGCGTCGCCTTGGCGCCGCGCGCTGCGATCTCATCGTCGAGCGCTTCCAGCCCGCCCTGGGTGCGCGCAAGCCCGATGACATGCGCGCCGCGCGCGGCGAGGGTGAGCGCGCAGGCCCGGCCAATGCCGCGCGAGGCGCCCGTTACGAGAACGATGCGCTCCGTAGACGCAGTTTCACTCATGTTCAGGCTTGCTCGAGAAAAGACAATTGTTCGGCCTTATCCGCCTTGCCGCGATCCAGATCGGTCAGGCGGGTGGGATACTCGCCAGTGAAATAGTGATCCGCGATCAGGCGACGATAGCCGGGTTCTGCGCCTTCTTCGGTCCCTTTCGGGCCGGGTGCGGGCAGGGCCTTGGTCGGGTCGAGATCGTGCGGTCCGCGCTGGCGCGCCTCGCCAGTGATGGCGCGGTATAATCCGTCGAGAGACAAAAACGCCAGACTGTCGACGCCGAGCGCACGGCGCATGGAGTCGAGGTCGTCATGCCGGTTGACGAAAAACTCGTCGCGATCGGCCATGTCGATGCCGTAATAGTCGGGATGCGTGATCATCGGGCTTGCGGTGCGCCAATGCACTTCGCGCGCGCCGGCGTGCTTGACCATGCGTGCAATCGCTTTCGAGGTCGTTCCGCGCACGATGGAATCGTCGATCAGCACGACTTTCTTGCCGGCGAGCGCTTCCATATTGGGCTGGTGCTTCATGCGCACCTTCATGTCGCGCAGGCCCTGGGTCGGCTCGATGAAAGTGCGCCCGACATGGTGCGCGCGGATAATGCCGAGATCGAAGGGGATGCCGGCGGCTTGCGCATAACCAATGGCGGCGGGCATGCCGCTGTCGGGCACGGGCACGACGACATCGGCGTTTTCAACCGGCGCTTCTTCAGCGAGGCGCGCGCCCATTGATTTGCGCGCGGCATAGACGCTGACGCCGTCGACGATCGAATTGGGCCGCGCGAAATAGATATATTCAAAGGCGCAGGTCAGCGGCGGGCGAAGGGGCTGGCGTTTGATCGCGCGGACATTGACGCCTTCACAGACGATGACCTCGCCCGGCTCGACGTCGCGGACGAATTTCGCGCCCGTCAGCTCCAACGCACACGTCTCCGAGGCCAAAACAGGCGCGCCCTTGAGGTCTCCCAGAACGAGCGGGCGAATGCCCAGAGGGTCGCGCGCGCCGATGAGCTTGTTCTTGGACAGGGCCACGATGGCGTAGCCGCCTTCAATCTGGTCAAGCGCGTCGCAGAAGCGCTCGACCAGAGGTCCGCGCCGCGAGCCGGCGATCAGATGCAGGATGACTTCCGTGTCGCTGGTCGACTGGAAGATCTTGCCTTCCGCGACCAGGCGTTCGCGCAGTGTACGGGAATTGGTCAGATTGCCGTTATGCGCCATCGCGAAACCGCCGGAATGGAGGTCTGCGTAGAGCGGCTGCAGATTGCGGCGCGACTTGCTCTCGCCCTGCGTGGAGTAGCGAGTGTGGCCGATGGCGGCGTCGCCGGGAAAGCGTTCGGGCAGGTCTTCGCCGCCGAAGCGGTCGCCGACCAGGCCGAGATGACGCTCCGTGGTGAAACGGCCGTCCTCGCGCGCAGCGATGCCGCAGCCTTCCTGTCCGCGATGCTGGAGCGCGTGTAGACCGAGCGCGACCAGGCTGACGGCGTCGGCTGCGCCCTGAACGCCAAATACGCCGCAGGCCACGCGCATCCGCGCGCCATAGCCTTCGTCGTTTGCAAAAAGGGCGCTCATAGCGCCCTCCGATGCCGTGATTCTATTGTTCGGGCAGCAATCGAACGCTGCGCGGCAGCAAATCTCTGATCGCCGTCGCGGTTTGGTCGACGACATCGTAGGTGACTGCGTTGGCGAGCCATTCAGGCTGATCCTCTGGCGTGAACGCCGCTTGATATATGGTCAAAGCCAGCGCCGCCAAGATTAATCCGCGTGCAATGCCGAAAACAAAGCCGAGCATGCGATCAAAAAAGCCCACGCGCTCCGAATTCTGAATGATCCGCGAGATCGAACTCGTCACGATCGTGACGCCGATATAGACGGCGAGAAAGACGCCGATGATGACGGCGCCGTCGGCGAGCCAGTCCGGATCGATGGCGCCGCGCGCGCCGGGGCGAAGCTCGGGATAGCTCCACAACGAGGCCAACGCGGCGAGAATGAAGCCGGCGATGGACAGAAGTTCGCGGACGAAGCCGCGTGCGAAGGCGATAATTCCGGAAATCAGCAAAACGCCGATGACCGCCATATCAAAGCCAGTGATGGGTAGTTCGGACATTGCACACCCGTATCGCCTCAGGCGCCCTCGATAAGCCTCACCAGCTCGCCGAGCGTCGCGACTTCTTCAATCTGCAAGCCCTTCAGTCGGGGACCGCCGGAAGGGGCGAATGCGCGGGCGAAACCCAGCTTCTTCGCTTCCTTCAGTCGTGCTTCCGCGCGTCCGACAGGACGGACGTCCCCCGATAAGCTCGCTTCGCCGAAGGCCGCCAAGTCAGCGCCAAGCGGGGCGTCGAGTGCGGCCGACGCCAGAGCGGCGGCGACCGCGAGATCGGCGGCCGGCTCGGCGATCTTGAGACCGCCAGCAACGTTCAAGTACACGTCGCGGCTTGCAAAAGAAAGGCCGCAGCGCGCCTCGAAGACAGCGAGCACCATGGCGAGACGGCCGGTGTCCCAGCCAACGACCGCGCGCCGGGGCGTGCCAAAGGCGGCTTCCGCGACCAGAGCCTGGATTTCGACAAGCACCGGCCGGGTGCCTTCAACGCCGGCGAAAACGACCGAGCCTGAAGCCGGTTCTCCCCGTGCGCCAAGGAAAAGCGCGGACGGATTGGCGACTTCCTGCAGGCCGGCCTCGCTCATCTCGAAGACGCCGATCTCATCGGTTGCGCCGAAGCGGTTCTTGACCCCGCGCAGGACGCGGAACTGGTGTGCGCGCTCGCCTTCGAAATAGAGCACCGCGTCGACCATATGTTCGAGCACGCGGGGGCCGGCGATCTGTCCGTCCTTGGTGACGTGTCCCACTAAGAGAATGGCGGCGCCTTTCGATTTGGCGTGCCGGACCAGCTCATGGGCGCAAGAGCGCACCTGGGCGACCGATCCGGGCGCTGCGCCGACCGCATCGCTCCACAAGGTCTGCACGCTGTCGATGACGACGATGTCGGGCTTTTCCGTTTTCAGCCCGTCGAGAATGGAGGCGAGGCTGGTCTCGGCGGCGAGCTGCACGGGCGCTTCCGCCACGCCGAGCCTGCGCGCGCGTTGGCGGATCTGGTCGACGGCTTCCTCGCCGGAGACATAAGCGACCTTGCGGCCCGTCTGCGCCATGCGCGCGGCCATCTGCAGGAGGAGCGTCGACTTGCCGATGCCGGGATCGCCGCCGACCAGGATCGCGGAGCCGGGCACGACGCCGCCGCCGAGCACGCGGTCAAGCTCCGCGATGCCGGTCTCCATGCGCGGCGCAGCGCTGAGCGCGCCGGACAGTTCGACGAAATCGAGCCCCTTGGTGCGGGTGCGCTTGGGTCGGGGCAGACCGCCGGGCGCGGCCTCGTTTTCCTCGACCAGCGTGTTCCAGGCCCCGCACGCATCACAGCGCCCGGCCCATTTTGCATGAA
>JAUIEH010000257.1 GCA_030428405.1 Alphaproteobacteria bacterium | reverse complement strand
ATATATCCGCGACGGCGTGACGGTGGACTCCATCGCCAAGCTGCGCCCCGCCTTTAAGCCCGACGGCACGGTCACCGCCGCCAACGCCAGCGGCATTAATGACGGCGCAGCAGCCCTCGTGTTGATGAGCGCGGACGAGGCTCAAAAGCGCGGCATCGAACCCCTCGCGCGGATCGCGTCCTGGGCGACGGCGGGCGTCGAGCCCGCCGTAATGGGCTCCGGCCCCATTCCGGCGAGCCGGCTTGCGCTCGAAAAAGCCGGCTGGAGCGTCGGCGATCTCGACCTCGTGGAGGCCAATGAAGCCTTCGCGGCGCAAGCCTGCGCGGTGAACAAGGACATGGGCTGGGACCCCGCCATCGTGAACGTGAATGGCGGCGCCATCGCCATCGGTCATCCCATCGGCGCTTCCGGCGCGCGCGTGCTGACGAGCTTGTTGTTCGAAATGAAGCGCCGCGACGCCAGGAAGGGTCTGGCGACGCTCTGCATTGGAGGCGGCATGGGCGTCGCAATGTGCGTGGAGCGCGGCTAGGCGTCTCGCGATTGGTGCGGCGGCGAGGCTGTCAGAGCTTCGCCGTCGCCGGTCGAATCCACTACGTATACCAACAATAAAAAGCTGGCGTTTCCGGCGGCTGCGCCAAGGAAATGTTTCGGCGCCACTGGCGGCGGACGGCTATCGCAGCGTATCTTCCCGCGAAAGCTCGAATCCGAGAAGAACTGCAATCGAGAACGAATTAGGGAGGAATGCATGGCGCGCGTGGCGGTCGTCACTGGAGGCACGAGGGGCATCGGCAAGGCGATCAGCGCTGAGCTCCTAAAGGCGGGCTACAAAGTCGCCGCCAACTATGCGGGCAACGAGGAGCGCGCCAAGCAGTGCGCCGATGAAATCGGGTGCTCCGTCTACAAATTTGATGTCTCCGACTACGCCGCCTGCGAGGACGCGGTCGGCAGGATCAGCGCGGAGCTCGGCCCTGTTGACGTGCTCGTCAACAATGCCGGCATTACGCGCGACGGCACGATGAAGCGCATGTCGCACGAGATGTGGAAAGAGGTCATCGACGTCAATCTCGGCGGCTGCTTCAACATGGCCAAATGCGTGTGGGACGGCATGAACGAGCGCGGCTTCGGACGCATCGTGAATATCGGCTCGATCAATGGCCAGGCCGGTCAGTACGGACAGGTCAATTACGCCGCCGCCAAGTCGGGCATTCACGGCTTCACAAAGGCGCTCGCTCAGGAAGGCGCGCGCAAGAACATCACCGTAAACGCGATCGCGCCCGGCTATATCGACACCGACATGGTCGCCGCCGTGCCCGAAGACGTGCTCGAAAAGATCAAGCAGCGCATCCCGGTCGGCCGGCTCGGCCATGCCGAGGAAATCGCGCGCGGCGTTTTGTTTCTCGTATCAGACGAAGCCGGATTCCTCACGGGCTCGACCATGTCCATCAATGGCGGCCAGCACATGTACTGAGCGCGCCATCGCCTGAATGGCGGCCAGCTGACGCCGCGCGCGCCTCCGGGTCCGCGCGGCGTTTGCGTTTAATAACAAGGGGTTCGGCGAACGCATTTTTGCGCATGCGGAACAGGGGCGACAAAGCGGCGCCGGATATGCACGCATTGCCGCCACAGATGCGACGAAATGCGCAGATTTAATCTCCCGGGTGAGGCGCCCACATGTGTCGCCCCACTTCCGCCTCAACCTCGCGGTGAAATCGATTCATGAGGGAATCACGGCTCTTCGCTTTGCTTGCGGCCGCAGCGCTCGGATTGTGCGTCTGCGCCGGAGCGGCAACCGCCCAGAACGAGCCGCGCACGCGCAGTCTGCGTGATGCGCTCGTGGTGCAGAACACCGCGCCGACGGCGGAGCGTTTTGTCAGCGAGGACGGCGCCACGCGTTTCGTGCTGGAGCGTTCCGGCCGCGGCGCGCTGTTGCGCTTCAATGGCAGTTTCGAAGTCTTCGCCTTGAGCGCGCAAACCGGCGCCGGCGGCGACATCGTCTATCGCAATGACGTCGGCGAGCAGGTCGCGCGCGTCACCTCGCTCGGCTTCGTCACGCTCTACACGCCGTCGCAGCCCGGCGGCGTCCTGACCTCGCTCGAAGGGCCCGCGCCTCCGATTTCGGGATTCACCGTGGCTGAGCGTGAAGCGCGCGCAGCTTCCGTGCGCGCACAATCTCTGCCGCGCGGCTTTCCCGGTCGCGCTGCGTCCGGGCTTGTCGGCGCCGCCGACGAGCCTGCGCCCGCGCCGGACGCGGAGGGCTATCTGCGCGCGGACATCGAAGAACAAGAATCGGACAACGCCGGCGAAGCGGCGCGCAGCGAAGCCTTTGCGGCGTTCGGCGCGCTTGATGACGCCGATGCCGAAGCCGACCGCGCGCCCGTCGTCGCCAGCCGCAGCCTTCCCGCGCCGAGCGCGGCGATGAGCGTGGGCGGATTGGCGTCCGATGAAGCAACGCCCTTTCAGGCCGAACAGACCGCCACTTTCACCAATTTCGAGATCGGGCTCGACCAGGCGATCGATCATCTGCGCGTGCGCCTGCTGAACGAGCTGGGGCGCACGATTGATGTCGACGTCGAGAACGCCGACCGGTTCGACGACGAAGACGCCATGACCGACGCTGTGCGCATTGCGACTTTGGGCATATTGGAAGCGGTCGGCGATGAAGCGCCCGCGGTGGGGCAGCTGCGCGCCGTCGAGATTGTCCGCGCCGAGGAGGCGGGCGTTTCCTTTGCGAGCGGTCGTCTCGTCGTCGGCGTCAATCCGGACGAGGCCTATCGCGGCCGGCCGTCCTCCATCCGTGTGCGGCTAGCGTTTAATTCCGAAGTAAATTCCGGCGCGGCCAACTAGAACGTCGCCGAGGCTCAATCCGCGCCCGGTCGCCAGTCCGGCGCCGCCAGCTCAAATCCAGCAAACTCAAAACCTGGCGCGACGGTGCAGCCCACCAGCGTCCAGGCGCCGAGGCTTTGTGCGGCCTGCCACCAGTGCATCGGCACGACGCCTTGAGGCGTCTCGCCGTTCAAAACATCCGGTCCAAGACGAAGCGTCTGTTCTGCGCCGCCGTCAGGCTCAGCCAGGCTGAGTTCGAGGGGCGCGCCGGCGTGCCAGTGCCAAATCTCGACGGCGTCAACACGATGCCAGTGCGAGCGCTCGCCCGCCTCAAGCAGAAAGAAGATCGCCGTCGAACGCGCGCGCCCTGAAGCATCGCTCGCCTCATCGCGAAAGGTTTCGACATACCAGCCGCCCTCGGGATGGCGCTGCAGGCCGAGCTTTTCGATGATCTGCGCCGCGCTTGGTGTCGCGTCGTCCGCGCTCATTTGAACACGTCTTTACGCCGACGGATTTCGCCGAACGTGGCGACGACGTCGCCGTCATGACCCATTGCGTGTTGCAGACCCGGATCATCGGCGCGCAGAAAGGGATTGGCGGCGAGCTCCGCGCTCAGAATTGTCGGCACGGTCGGCTTGTCGTCGGCGCGCTTGGCCTCAACCTCAGCGGCGTAGCTTTGCAGCGCCTCGTTCGTGGGATCGACGCTGAGCGCGAAGCGGGCGTTGGACTGGGTATATTCGTGTGCGCAGTAAATCACCGTGTCGTCCGGCCAGGCGCGCAGCTTCGAAAGGCTCGACCACATCTGCGCGGGATCGCCCTCAAACAGACGTCCGCAGCCAAGCGCAAACAGCGTGTCGCCGACAAAGGCGACGCCGTCATCCTCGAAATGATAGACGACGTGGCCCGTCGTGTGGCCGGGCGTTTCGTATACGCGTGCGCGCGAGGCGCCGAGTTCGACGACATCGCCTTCACGCACGGGCGTGTCGATATCCGGAATCCGGCGCGCTTCCGAGGCGGGGGCCACAATCTTCGCGTTGAAACGGGCCGCCACGTCGGCGTTTCCGCCTGCGTGGTCGTAGTGATGATGCGTGTTCCAGATCTGCGTGACGGGCCAGCCGGCGTGTTCAGCCGCGGCGATGATCACGGCTGCGTCAGGCGTATCAATCGTCGCCGTTTCGCCGGTTTCTGCATCTTTGACAAGGAATCCGTAATTGTCTGAGAGGCATGGAAACTGACGTATCTCAAGTGGCATGGCGCGCTCCGCTTTCGACTAAGGGCGCGGCGCACCATATCATTCCTGTCCGAAGCGAGAAGGCCGCCCAACCAGACATGCGCCAGGACGTCGCCGCTCTTTCGCGCTTTTACGCGAGCCCGCAAGGCAAAGCCGCTCTTGCGATGCTGGACCGGCGCTTGAGCGCGCTGTGGCCGGACCTCGATGAAATGGACGTCCTTGGCCTTGGCTATGCGGCGCCTTTGATGGAGCGCTATGCCGATAAGGCGCGCCGCGCCGTCGCGTTCATGCCGGAAGCGCAAGGTGTCGCACGCTGGCCAAACGAGGGGCGCTGTCGCGCATTGCTCGGCGATGAAGCGCGGCTTCCGATCATGGACGCCGTTTTCGATCGCGCGATCGCTGCGCATTATTTCGAGGAAAGCGACAGCCTGCGCGCCTCGATGGCCGAGCTCTGGCGCGTGCTCGCGCCGTCTGGCCGCGCTGTCTTGATCCTGGCGAGCCGGCGCGGTCTGTGGGCGCGCGCGGACAATACGCCGTTCGGCCATGGACGATCGTTTTCGCGCCGTCAGCTCACCCGCATTCTCGCCGACGCCCGCTTTGAAGCGACCGGCTGGGCGCGCGCGCTTTACGTGCCGCCGATCGGCTGGGGACCTGTCGTGCGCGCAGCGCCCGCCTGGGAGCGCGCGGGCGAACGCTTCTGGCCGCGCTTTGGCGGGGTCATCATGGTCGAGGTCGTCAAGCGAACCGTCGCGCCCATCGGCGTG
>JAUIEH010000256.1 GCA_030428405.1 Alphaproteobacteria bacterium | reverse complement strand
CTTCGATCTCGACAAGCATGTCGGGATGAATGAGCCGGGACACTTCCACCATGGTCGTGGTGGGCGGATTGTCAGCGAAACAGGCTGCGTGCGCGCGACCGACCGCCTCCCAATCATCGATGTTTACAACATAAATGCGTGTACGCACGACATCGGACATGTCAGCGCCGACCTGGGCGAGCGCATCGGCGATGATGTCCAGGCAGCGCTTGGCCTGGCGCTCAGCGTCGCCCCGGCCATAGACATCGCCATTGGAGCGGACCGCCGCTGTGCCGGTCACCCAGATATGCGGTCCAGAGCGCAAGGCGCGGCAATAGCCGACCTTTGCCTCCCACGGAGCGCCGGAATATGCGCGCGTCACGCCAGGACGCGCGCGGCGCACCTGCTCGCCTGTCTGCGCGACATCGGGCCTTTTGCCGCTCATGCCCCCTCCCCGTTCATTGCGCCGTTCTGCGCGGCCGGGCTTGTTTAGCCTTCGCCGGCGAACAGATCGAGCGCTGCGGCCGTCATCGCTTCAACACCGGTCGTGATCGTCGGCTCGGGATCGGGCGCGAAGAGCGGCGAATGAAGCGATGGCAGGCTTTCGCCCGCCGCAGCGGCGCTTTCATAGCGTTCTGTATTCACGGCGCCCAGCCAGAAGATGACGGCGGGCACGGCCGGATCAGTGCGGCCATATTGAGAGAAATCCTCGCCCGCCATGACGGGATCGACCTCGACGACGTTTTCTGCGCCGATCTGAGCGCCGATGGCGGCGACCACGCGCTCGTTCAGTTCCGGGTCGTTATAGGTCGAGGGCGTATATTGCTCTTCCCATGTCACGCTGGGCCAGAGCTCTTCGGGCAAACCGGCCGACTGGGCCTGCGCATGCGCGATGCGGCGAATGCCATTGAGCAGGCGCTCGCGCGTTTCATCGGCGTAGGAGCGAACCGTGAGCTGCATGTGCACGCTTTCGCCGATGATGTTGTGCTTGGTGCCGCCATGGATGGAGCCGACAGTCACGACCGCCGAATCAAGCGGCGAGGTTTCGCGGCTCACCAGGGTCTGGAGAGCCATAACGATTTGCGCCGAGAGCACGACCGGGTCGCGGGTGGCGTGGGGATAGGCGCCGTGGCCGCCAATGCCGCGCACTTCAATGTCGACGCTGTCGACATTGGCCAGCGCATAGCCGCTTACATAGCCGACCTGCCCCGTCGGCAGCGACGCCGAGACATGCAGGCCGACGACATAGTCAGGGCGCGGGAAGCGCTCATACAGGCCGTCATCGAGCATGGCGAGCGCGCCGAGCCCGATCTCCTCAGCGGGCTGGGCGATCAAGACGAGCGTGCCTGACCAGTCCTCGCGCCGCGCCGCAAGTCGCCGGGCGGTTCCGACCAGAGACGTCATGTGCACGTCGTGACCGCAGGCGTGCATCACGGGCGCTTCCTCACCGGTCAGCGTTTCGCCCGTCGCCGTGGAAGCGTATTCGAGCCCCGTCTGCTCCTCGACCGGCAACGCGTCCATGTCGGCGCGCAGCATGACCGTCGGGCCCTCGCCGTTCTCCATCACCGCGACCACGCCGGTCTGACCGACATCTTCAGTGACTTCGAAACCCAAGGACCGCCACTCCTCGGCGAGGCGCGCAGCGGACTCGGTTTCCTGAAACGACAATTCCGGGTTGGTGTGAAAATGACGATAGAGCCCGCCCAGGAACTCATAGTCCTCCGCGACCGCCGCGCTGAGCGCTTCATCCGCGCGCACAGGCGCGGCCAAAAGCGGCGAAAGAGCGAATATGACTGCGAGAGCGGCGCGCATCACGGGTCTCCTGGCGGCGGATTAGAACGGCGCCAAACTTACGCGGCCGGCGCGCGGGCGCAACTTGAGCGCATCGACGCGGCTTACGCTGCTCTTGCGCTCGGATGCAGATGGGGCCGATAGCCAGCGCGGAGCGCAGCGAGATATAGTCGCGGCGTCAATGACATGACGGCGCCGGCCGGCGAATTGTCGAGCGCGCCGTAGCCGTCAAACGACCAACGCCTGACGCCCGCATCCGTCACCAGAAACGCCGCGCCCTCGGCCGCAAACATGGCGCCGGAGGGCAGTTCGCCGAAATCGACCAAGTCACGCTCATTCGTTGTGATGGCGGCGACGCGCTCATCATGGACGAGGTCATCCATCTCGCGCGCCAGAAGTTTGTCGGAGCAGTTCAGCCCTTTCGCCATCGCATCGCGAAACGCATTCGCTTCTTCGCGCCGGCATTCAAAACAAGGGCGGTGACCCGCAGCAAGCGCGGTCGCCTCATCGAGGAAAAAGAGCTCCGTATAAAGCCCCCGCGACATCACCTCGCGGCGCCGATCCTTGAATGAGAGCACGCAGCAAATCCATTGGCGCGAAGCCCAACGCCGATTGCCGAGCCGCTTGTCGGCGCGGTGGAAGCACCCGCCGCGATTGCCCATGAAGCCGCCGCGCGCAGCGACCGCATGGATTTGACCAAACGGATCAACGCGGTTTTGCAGCGGACCAGACGCTTTATCCGTACGCGTCATAATAATGCGCGATGCCGACGCCGATGGCGCCGACCAGCTGGGCGATCTCCCGCAAAGGCCTGGCGATGCGGCGTTGAATGTCGGGATAGCCGGAGGCGTCCGCTTCGAACGCCTCGCCGGGCTCCTCGATGCCGGACAACACGCCTGCTTCCGGATCAGCCTCCGGAAATGCGACATCGATGATGTCGCACGCCGCGTTCAAGTCGAAATTCAAGACGAGTCCGACAACGTCGGAGCGCGCAACATCGTTGCGCGGCGAAAAGTCTGGCAGGCGCGCGGCGAGCCAGATGGCGTGCGCAAGCAGCGCGATGCGCAAGACGTGCAACGTCTTCAGCGCATAAAGACGTTCGTCATGCTCATGATCATGCATGCCGGCGGCTTCCAGAAGTTCATCAAGGCGCGCAATGTCGGGCGCCACCCGCGAAGCCAGACGCGAGAACGCCGCGCTCAGCGGGCTTTCCAGCAAGAGAGCTGCGACGTCCGCGCTGGTCTCATCGACGAGACCTGCACGCGCGCCTTTCAGCGCCCGCGACGTCCAGAGTCCCGGATCAAAGAGAGAAGCATAGGCGCGCAAAGTCTCCAGGCTGAGCCCCGCGCGTCCGCTGGCGGCGAGTTGGCACACCAAACGCCAGCGCGGCGATTGTGTGAGCGCTTCCAGAAAGCGGTCGAAATCGACTTGCGCCGCATCGCCCAGCCCGCCTGCGACGTTTATCGGAAAGGCGAGCTGTTGAAGCGTGGCGTTGTGCGGAATGGCGCGGATGGCGCGCGCCCCGCGCGGCCTGTCCGCACGCGGACGCTTAGTGCGCCGCGACCCCGTCTTGACCAGCAGGCCCGGCGTGAAGGTCTCGAGCAGATCGTGATGGTCGTGATCGTCGAGGACGTGTTCCTGCCAGGTCTTGAGCCGTCTGTAGACGTCCCAGCTAAACGCGATGTCGGCGTAAAAAGGATCATCTCCGCGCGGGCGCAGCTCCTCCAACCCGAGAACGACGCCGCAAGCGAGCATGCTCGCGGAAAGCTCAGCTCCTGCGAAATGCAAAAAGCCGTCGCCGCCCTGAAACGATGTCTCGACGATGAGACCTGCGCCAGCGCGGGCGAAGCGCGAGCGCGCCCAGGGCGAGATGACATGCTCGAAGCGCGCGCGCAGACCCGCCGGATGCGCGCCGCGCCCGACGCTCTCGCCATGCGTACAAAAAACAAGAGCGTCAACGCCGGTCAGCTTGGCGTCATCAAGTGCGCGTGCGAACAGAACCTGGGCGCGCTCCGCGGCCAAAGCGGCAGCGGCCTGGCCCATGAACCGTCCTGAATCGGAGTAACCGATTTGAATCGAAGCGCGCTCGCGCATCGCCGCATAAGCGCGATATTCCGGCTCGGCGAGCAGCTTCTCCATGAAGCGGCCGCTCTGTTCCAGCGCGCTGGGCGTTTCAAACAAGGGCGAAATATCCAGCTTTTCGTGTACGCCGTAATGTTTTGCCAGATAAAGCGTCGCGAGCACCGTCGCCGGTCTTTCACACTCTGCAATCAAAAACCGGATCGGCGCGTCCGCATCAATGTGCTTCAGGATCTGGGCGCACAACATGAGCTGGCGGCGCGCCGTCATGCGTTCGAGATGGATGGCGGCGAAATTGACCGCACGCGCCCGCGCTGCGCCGGCGCGTTCAGCGGCGCGCTCCATGGCGATGCGTCCGAAGCGTTCGACATCTGCGTCGACGCCGAGATCGGCGCGCACGGCGTTGCGGACCTGAGCCGCGTTCACACGCAGATGCAGATGCGCCGCGCCGAGACCTGCGTTCTTAATCTCTGCACGCAAGACACGCAGCCTGAATTGCGCCGCGCCCTGCGTCTGCCCGACGGCTTCGTCGAGGCGTTCAAGCAGCGGCTTGACGGAGACGAGACGGCGCGCGTCCGGCGCCGTCAGCTTGTTGGCCGCAGCGACGATGGCGTCGGCGCCCGTCAGGTCCTGCGCAAAAGCATCCGCCTCCTCGGCCGCACTCGCGCCGGCTTCTTTCAGCATGCTGTGGAATGCGGCGAAAGCCTCGCCTTGCGCGCCCGCTTGTTCGGCCTCTACTGCAAGCCGGTTGTAATAGCCGAGCTGAAACGCTTTTTCAGAAAGGCGCAAAGCGATGGCGTCGCTCCAGGAAATGTCCGTGCGCCCGTCCAGGTCATAGCCGACCCAGCTCGCAATCGTCGTCGGACGCGGCGCAAGATCGCGCGCCTTCTCGCCGAAGCGTTCATCCGCGATGGCGAGCATCATTTCCGTGAGCGCCCGGCGCGCTGCACACGCATCAGCAATCGCCGTCATCGCGTCGGCATGCTCG
>JAUIEH010000255.1 GCA_030428405.1 Alphaproteobacteria bacterium | reverse complement strand
AAGACCTCCGAGCCCGACGCCGCCAAGCTGTTCTGGGCCTATGGGCCTGCCGACGCCGTTCGTTATGTCGCCGAAGCGCTGCACCGCGCAGGCGTTGACGGCGATCCGTTCGCGCTCGCCGAGGATTTCATGCTCGACATATGTGGACCGGTCGTGGCTCGGGGCGTCTTTGACCTTTCACCGCCAGGCGGCGAATTGTCCGCTTATGTCGCCGCGCGTGTCGACGCTTTTCTGGCGCGCTGCGATTTGGCGCCGGATTAGACGCATGGGCTTGCATTGTGCGGGGAGCGTCGCTTCATGAGTGTTCGTGTTCTGATTATCGCTGCCGCAGCACTCATTATAGCTGCGCCGGTTCTTTGGTTTGGCGGGCTGTTTGCGGCCAGCGAGCTTCATCTGCGCGATGTTTCGCATGTTTTGTCCTTCGATCATCCGATCCCGACCAATGCAGCCTCGTTGGAGCGCGGCCGGCATATTGCGCGCACGCGCGGCTGTTTTGGCTGTCACGGACAGCGGCTCGAGGGCTGGGACTTCGACGAGCAGTGGGACTGGCCGGAACGTGCTGTTGCGCCAAACCTTGCAGCTCACGCCAGAGCGTATGAGCCCGACGTGATAGAAGCGGCCGTGCGGCGCGGCGTCGGTCATGACGGCCGCGCGCTCACCTCGATGCCGTCCTATAATTTTACGCGGCTGAGCGATGAAGACCTCGCGGCCCTGATTGGGTTTCTGCAGTCTGCGCCCGTCGTAGAGGCGGCGTTGCCGACGGCGCGGCTCGGCTGGTCGGCGCGCTGGTCGCTGCTCACCGGTTCAGACCGGCGCATGTCGGATTGGGTGGCGCTTGTTCCTGCACTGAGCGTTGACGCGGACACTGAGCCGCAACTGGCGCGCGGCGAATATCTCGCCATGACCATGTGCAATGAGTGTCATGGTCTGGATGTGCGCGGACAATGGTTCTATCAGCCGCCGACGCCAGACCTCGCGATCGCGCCGATGCTTTACTCGCGCGCGCAATTCGAGCGTTTGATCGAAACCGGCGTCGCAGCCGACGGCCGCGAGTTGGGATTGATGGCGCTCGTGGCGCCGGACCGGTTTCCGGACCTTTCGGATACGGAAGTTGACGATCTGTACGCCTATCTGGCTTCACTGCAGGACGTCGCGCCTGCTGAGAACGTCGCGTGGCGGCCTCTCGACTGAGGGGCGTGGACCTGACGCTTATTCGGCGGGCAAAAAAAGGCCCCGCAGGAGCGGGGCCTTTACGTGTTGCGGAGACGGCTGACCAGAACTGGTCAGTGGGTCATCTGTCTAAGCCTTATTCCGCGACGTCTTCGACAAGGCCGCGTGACACCATCAGCGGCTCGACTTCCGGCTCGCGGCCGCGGAAAGCGACATAAAGCTCCATCTCCGGAACCGTGCCGCCGGAGGCGTAGATCGTGTCGCGAATGCGCGCGGCGAGTTCCGGATCGAACGGATCGCCTGCTTCCTCGAACGCAGCGTAAGCGTCCGCCGTCAGAACTTCCGCCCAGATATAACCGTAATAACCGGCCGAATATCCGCCCGCGAAGATATGCGCGAAATACGGGCTGCGATAGCGCGGCTCGATTTCCGGGATGAGGCCGATTTCGTTCATGGCGTCGACTTCAAACTGACGCGCATCCATCACCGCAGCAGCTTCTTCCGCGCTCATCGTATGCCAGGACATATCGAGCAGGGAGGCGGCGAGATATTCGACCGTCTGGAAGCCCTGATTGTGATTGGCCGCAGCGTTGATGCGCTCCATCAGCTCGCGCGGAATAACCTCGCCGGTCTCAACATGCCGGGCGTAGTTTTCCATCATGGACGGCTCAAACGCCCAGTTCTCCAGCATCTGTGAGGGGAACTCGACGAAGTCGCGCGCCACCGACGTGCCTGACAGGCGCTCATAGCGGGTCTGCGTGACAAGTCCGTGCACGGCGTGGCCGAACTCGTGGAACACGGTCTCGGCTTCGTCGAAGGACAGGAGCGCAGGCTCGCCCTCGGCCGGTTGGTTGAGATTGAACACATTGACCACGATCGGCCGCACGCTTTCATCCAGCTCATAGCTGTCGCGGAACGTGTTCATCCACGCGCCGTCGCGCTTGGATGGTCGGGCGAACGGATCGAACAGATAAACGCCGAGATGGGAGCCGTCGCGGTCGGTGACTTCGTAGGCGGTGACGGTCTCATTATAGACCGGCGCGTCCGGAAGCGGCGTGAACTGAATGCCGAACAGACGCCCGCCGAGATCGAAGGCGGCCTGACGCACGGCGTTGAGTTCGAAATAAGGGCGCACGGCCTCGCCATCGAAATCATAGCGCTCTTCGCGCACGCGCTCGGCATAATACCACCAGTCCCAGGCCTGCAATTCAAAGTCGCCGCCCTCGGCGTCGATGATCGCCTGCATGTCCGCGATTTCGCGCTGGGCGCGCGCAATGGCGGGTTCCCAGATGCGGTTCAGGAGCTCGTAGACGCGATCCGGCGATTGCGCCATGCGGTCTGCGAGAATGTAGGAGGCGTGGTCGGGATAGCCCATCAGCTCGGCGCGCTCGGCGCGCAGACGCGCGATGTCGAGAATGATCTGCTCGTTGGAGTTTTCACTCTCGGCATTGCCGCGCGAGACATAGCCGCGCCACATCTGTTCGCGCACGGAGCGGTCGTCGGCGAAGGTCATGACGCCTTCAAAAGCCGAGCGGTTGAGGCCGAACGCCCAGGAGTTCTCCAGCTCGAGCCGTTCGGCCGCAGCGGCTCCGGAATCGATCAGACCCTGCGGCAGACCTGCGAGCTGGGCTTCGTCCGTGATGATGACGTTGAAGCCGGTGGTGTTGGCGAGATGGTTCTGGCCGAACTGCGTCGTCAGCGTCGCAAGCTCTGCATTGAGTTCGGACAGGCGCTCCTTGTCCGTGTCGCTGAGCGTGGCGCCGGCGCGCTCAAAGTCGAGATAATAGCGCTCGAGAAGGCGGTTTTGCTCAGGCGTCAGATCGAGCGTGTCGCGCGCCTCGTAAACAGTTCGTACACGCTGGAACAGCGCGTCATTGAGATAAAGCTCATCACCCAGACGCGAGAGTTCCGGCGTGATTTCGGCCTGCAGGGCCTGGAGGTCTTCGTTGGTGTCCGATCCCGCGAGATTGAAGAACACGTCCTGGACGCGGCCGAGAATGGCGCCCGCGCGCTCCATCGCTTCGAGCGTATTCTCAAAGGTCGCCGGTTCGGGATTATTCGCGATATCCGTGATTTCGGCGCGGATCTGCTCCATGCCTGCGCGGAATGCCGGCTCATAGTCTTCGAACTGGATTTCGTCAAAGGGCGGAATGCCGAACGGCGTGTCGTAATCGCCGTCGATGAAAATCGCGCCAGCGACACGGGTCTCCGCGGCGTCGTCTTCGATAGGCCCGGCGGTCGCATCAGCCTCAGGGGCTGCAGCGGCGTCTTCGTTCACGTCAGCGTCTCCAGAAACATCTGCGGTTTCGACCACATCCGCCGCATCGGCTTCATTGGCGGCGCCGTCCTCCGGCGCCTCCTGCGAGCACGCGGCCAGGAGCGCCGCTCCGGCGACGCAGGCGAGAAGGCTGGTCTTGCGCATGAAAATCTCCTCACTCCGGCTGAAAATGGTCCGGAAGCTTTTGATGTCGAGGACTCTTAGTCGCCCGGACCCATTGATGAAAGGGGCGGCCGAAAGACCGTCCTTTCACTCAAGGCGTTTCGTGGCCGTCAGGCGCGCTCGATCAAGCCGAAGGCGTAGAGCTTCTGCATCAGCTCAAGCGCGGCCTCATCGGAGACGCCGGGAAGATCCGTGCGCGTGAACGCCTCGCCCGACAACGCGCGCTCAAGCGCTGCATCTTCGCCGGCCTCGAAATTCACTTCGCCGCCGGGCGCCACGATGACCGGCTTGCCGTCATCTTCAGCAAGCCGGCGCTGGCTGTAGGGCCGGGCGCGGAAACGGTCCTCGGCGCTGATCGAAAAGGCGGGCGCGGTCACAGCGCCCGACATGTCGATGCTGCGGGTCCGGATGAAGCTGTCGACGAAGAGTTCGAATGCGCCGTCGAGGCTTGCTTCCTTGCCCAAAGCTTCGAGGCGTTCTGCAAAGCCCGCTTCAGCGATGGAGCGATCGAAATCCGGTCGCGCAAAGCCAGGCGGCAGGCTGCGGCGGAAGAGCGGGTTCTTGACCGCGACTTCGGAAACCGCCTCGAGCATCAAATCCGCCCAGGTGCGCACGATGACGCCGACCGTGACGTGCAAGGAGGGATGGTCGCCGGAGGTGGACGCGTCATGCATCAGGCCGCGCGGCACATAAGCGCACTCGCCGGCTTTCAGAACGAATTCGTTTTGCAGTTCTCCGACCTCGAATTGTCCGGGCTCGAAGCCTTCGCCGCGATAGGGAGTGTCGACGGGCTTATTATAGATGCGCCAGAGCTTCTCGCCCTCGACCTGCACGACGAAGACGTCGTGATTGTCGTAATGCGTGCGAAAGCCCTGCGAGTTCGGCGGCGTCAGATAGATATTGGTCTGTATCTGTGCGGACAAATCATGTTCGAGCCGTCGGCAGAGCTGGCCCAGCCGGGCATGGCGCGTATGCAGCTGCGGCAGGATGATGGTCGCGCCCATCTGATAGCGTCGCGCAATCGCGCCGCGATCGACCATGCCGCTCTCATAGGAATAATCCGCCGGCGAGAGCCGCTTGTCGGCCTGCGTGATCTGGATTTGATCGATATGCAGTTCGGTTGAGGAGATGATGTCGTCGATCTCGCGGATCGAGAGCAATTCCTCATAGCGGTGCGGGTCGTTGCGCGCCACGACCAGCGCTTCGCGCTCATAGATGCGCTCAAAGAAGTCCG
>JAUIEH010000254.1 GCA_030428405.1 Alphaproteobacteria bacterium | reverse complement strand
AAAGACGTGCTCGACCGCATATTCGCGCTAGGCTGGGCGCGACGTGAGCCGAACTCACGCGTCATCCGCTTCTCCGTGGTCGGAGAAACGGCGTTCCAGCGCTGGCTGTCCTGACCGCCTCGGCGCTACAGCTCGGCGAGAATTTTCGCGACACACGCGGTCACGCGCTTGCCGGTCGGGATGTGCAGGAACTCATTGGGACCATGCGCATTGGATTTCGGGCCGAGCACGCCGGTCACGACGAACTGCGCTTTCGGAAATTTCTCCGCCAGCATGTTGATGAACGGGATGCCGCCGCCGACGCCGATAAAGGCCATCGGCTTGCCGAAAAACGCGCGCGAGGCCTGCTTCATCAGACGTGACAGTTTCGCGGTTAGCGGCGGCGCGTGCCAGCCGTCTTCCGCGCCGTGGACTTTGAACTCGACCTTCGCGCCATAAGGCGGGTCCGCCTCGAACTTGGCCTTGATGCGCTTGGCGGCGGCTTCGGAGTCGAGCGTCGGCGGCAAGCGCATGGAAAGGCGCAGCGCGCTGTGCGGCCGGTGCACGTTGCCGGCCGTCGCCATCGCCGGAAAGCCGGCGGCGCCGGTATAGCTCACCGCCATGCCCCAGGTGCCCGCGATCAGCGCATCGGCGGGATCGGTCGTGATCGGCTGCGCGCCGTCAGCCCAGGGGAATTTCTCCCAGACGACATCGCCGAGAATCTTGCCGGTTTGCTGGGCCTGCTCGATGCGCTCTTCGGGAACTTTGACTTCGAGCCAGTTCGGAAACTTGCCGGTCTTGGGATTTTCGATGCGGTCGAGCACTGCGCGCAGAATGCGGAAGCTCGACGGCGCGATGCCGCCAGCCATGCCGGAATGCACGCCTTCGGTCAGGACATTGACGTCAAGATCGCCGATGACCATGCCGCGCAGCGATGTCGTGCACCAGAACCGCTCATAATCGCCGCACTCTGAATCGAGACACACGACGAGATCGGGTTCGCCGATGCGGTCGGCGAGATCATCGACATAATACGGCAGGTCGTAAGAGCCGCTTTCCTCGCAGCCCTCAATGACGATGACGCAGCGCGGATGGCTGAGCCCCTGCGCCTGCACGGCCGCGATCGCTGCAAGCGAGCCGAACAGCGCGTAGCCGTCATCGGCGCCGCCGCGGCCGTAAAGCTTGTCATCGCGAATGACCGGCTTCCAGGGGCCGAGCCCCTTCTCCCAGCCTTCAAATTCCGGCTGCTTGTCCATATGGCCGTAGAGCAGAATGTTGCCCGGCCGCGTGCCCTCGATTTCAATGAACAAGAGCGGCGTGCGACCCGGGAGCCGGCGCACTTCCATGCTCATGCCGTCTACGGGCTGCTTGGCGGCCCAGGCTTCGAGCAGGTCCATGGCCTGATCCATAAAACCATGCTTTTCCCAGTCGGGATCGAATAGCGGCGACTTGTTCGGAATCTCGATGTAATCGCACAATTCCGGGACGATCTCCTTGTCCCAGAGCTTGTCGATGAAGCGCTGCGCAGCGGCGTCGTCGAACGCTTTCGCCTTGCCGCTTTTGGCCGCCGTCTTCTTGCCTGAACGCGATTTGGTCGCCGCCGCCATTGGGAACTCGCCTCGTTTTCGCCATTTGCTGAGTTATCGATAGCAAGCGCGCGCTCGTCGCGCGATGGCGGCGGACGCGATTTTGCGCGCGTTCAGCGCGGCGCGGGCGTATGGTCGCGCCCGCTACGCCGGACGCAACCGAAACGGCCCGCCTGGCGTTATCGAGCTTTCCAACCGGGGATTATCATGATCCGAACATCGCTCTTCACCGCCGCCGCCGCGATCGCCGCGCTGACGGCTGCGTGCTCGACATCGCCTGCGCCCGACCGCGGAACAGCCGGTCCCGCTTCAACCGACCATTATGGCGGCGCGCCTGTTCCGGCCGACGGCACCTACACCGAGGGCCAGATCGTCGAGGAAGTGGAATCCTGGCTCGGCGTGTCCGCAGAAACCGCCGCCGAGATCGTTGAAACTGTCTTCTCAGACCTGGGCCGGCCGAACGGCTTCATCCGCGGCGGGGAGTCTTCCGGCGCGATTGGCGTGGGTCTGCGCTATGGCGAGGGCGATCTGCAGCTTTATGACGGTCAGGCGCGTCACGTCTTCTGGCAGGGCCCCTCAATCGGCTTCGATGTCGGCGGCAACGCCAGCCGCACGCTGACGCTGGTTTACGGCATGCGCTATCCTGACGAGATTTACCGTCGCTATCCCGGCGTTGAAGGCACCGCTTATTATGTCGGCGGCGTCGGCATCAATTATCAGCGTCTCGACAATGTCACGCTTGTGCCGCTGCGCGCCGGCGTCGGCCTGCGCACGGGCGCGAATGTCGGTTATCTGGCGTATACGCGCGAACGCAATATCCTGCCGTTCTAAACATATCGACGACTAGGCGGCGTCTTTTCATCCCAGTACGGAGTTGTCCATGCCCCGTTTCGCACCGTTGCTCTCCGCCGCGCTCGGCGTCCTCGCGCTCACAGCATGCGCGACGACGGATTACGGCTCAGCGCCGCCGCCGAGCACGACGCCAAACAACGATGCGCTTCTGGGCGGGCCTGATCCGTACGCAGAAGACGCCGCCTATGTCGACGGCGCCTATTCCGCGCCGGCGGGAACATATTCCGATCCCGCCTACGCCTCCCCGCCGCGGGCCCAGTCGGAATCGACCTACAACCAGGACGAAGTCATCGCCGCGGCCGAAGACTGGCTCGGCGTGTCCGCGGAGACCGTCGGCTCGGTCGTCGAACGCATCTTCGCCGAGCAGGGCGAGCCCGTGGGCTATATCTATGGCGGCGAAGGCGCGGGCGCGATCGGCGCAGGCCTGCGCTATGGCGACGGCACGCTCGTCATGCGCGACGGGCGCACGCAGCGCGTTTTCTGGCAGGGTCCGTCGATCGGCTGGGATTTCGGCGGCAACGCCTCGAAAACCTTTACGCTGGTTTATAACCTGCGCGATCCGGAAATGATCTTCCGACGCTTTCCCGGCGTTGAGGGTTCTGCTTATTTCATCGGCGGAATTGGCGTGAACTATCAGCGCGCCGACGGCATAACTCTTGCGCCAATGCGCGCAGGCGTCGGCGCACGGCTCGGCGCCAATATCGGCTACCTCGCCTATTCGCGGCAGCGGAACATCCTTCCGTTCTGATCCGCGCGGCGGACGGAACGGATAGGACGGACATGAAACTCGGCTCCTGGCGCACGCGCGCCTTCGCACTCGGCGGCGCCTTCACCGCCGTCACCGCGGCTGTGGCGTCTTGTTCGACCTTCACCGCCGACCGCGACCTGGACGCGCGCGCCGAGCGCATCATGCCGGGCTTCGATCTGCGCCTGCCCGCGGGCGCAAGCGCGGATGATCCCGCGCCCATCGTCTTGCTGTTTCACGGCTGCGGCGGTCTGGTCGGACCCAATGGCGAGCGCAAGACCATCATGGACAGCTATGCCGATGCAGCGGTCGAGGCCGGCTTCGCCGCCGCCGTCGTGGACAGCTTCACGCCGCGCAATATCGATTTTCGCCGCGCCATGCGTCAGGTCTGCCGCGGTTTCAGACTTCGCGGCGGCTGGCGCGCAGGCGACGTGCTCGCCGCCATCGACATTGCGCGCAACTCGCCCGGCGTCGATGCAAGCCGCATCGCGCTCGCCGGCTGGAGCCACGGCGCCTGGGCGGTGATGGATCTGCAGGTGATGGATCTTGAGGAGGACTGGCCCGGCGGTCTGCGCCAGCGCCCGGAGAACACCTCGCTTGAAGGCGTGCAGGGACTTTATCTGACCTATCCGTTCTGCGGCTGGCCGGCGGCGTCGCCGCGCCGTCCGTGGCGTCACGACGTCGAAGTCTCCGTCGTCCTCGCGGAGAATGACGAGCTTTCCAACAATCCGCGCTGCCGCGAAGCGGTGGAACGCGCGCGCGAAAGCGGTCTCGACGTCGATCTGGTCGAACTGCCGGGCCTGACCCATGCCTTCGACGAGCCCGACCTCCTGCCCGATTCCGAGTTCGTCTATAACGCAGAAGCGGCCGCGCGCGCGCGGGCGCGCTTCGTCGACTGGCTCGAAGCGACGCTGGAAAGCCAGGCGCGCTAACGCCTGGCGCGAGCCTTAACGCGATTTAAACGCGGGCGTCTCATCATACCGCCTTGCATCGCGCGCCCGACGCACGCCAGCGTGCGCCGCGATACGCTGACGTATGGGACGATGAGCCGATGAGCGCAGCTGCCGAAAAGAAGCGTCTGGGGCCCGAGGACTGGGTCGCCGCCGCCCGCACCGCCTTGATCGAAGGCGGCCCTAGCGCGGTCGCCGTCGAGCCCTTGGCCAAGCGCATGGGCGTCACCAAGGGCAGCTTCTACTGGCACTTCAAGGACCGCCCGGCTCTGCTCAGCGCGCTGCTCTCGGAATGGGAACGGCGCACCACGGAAATGTTCGCGCAAAGCCCCGGCGAGACCGCGCTCGACCGCTTCGCCAAGCTGGGCGACCTGCAGGCCTCCGGCGCTGAAAGCGCGTTTGAAGCCGCCATTCGCGGCTGGGCGCTCTCAGACGATCAGGTCTCCGAAGTCGTGCGCGCGACGGATGCGCGCCGCGCGCAATATATCGAAGGCCTGTTCCACGAAATCGGCGCGACCGGCGAATACGCCACCGCGCTCGCCCGCCTGATGGTGGTCGCAGCCGCCGGCGAAATGCAGATGGCCGCGCTTGGCGAGCCTACGCCGCCGAGCACGATCGCCACGCTGGTTCGCCTCATGGCGCGCTTCGCCAAGCCTGGCCTCAGCCCGCAGCGCTAAGCCTCTTCAGTTCAGCTCCGCAACACCGCGCCCGTCGCCTTGGCGACGGCTGCGACGATCTT
>JAUIEH010000253.1 GCA_030428405.1 Alphaproteobacteria bacterium | reverse complement strand
ACCGCGCGCGCGTATTCTTGCTGCTCGGCGCTGCGCGTTTCGACGAGATGCGGTTTGACGGCGCGATTGCGGCTTTCCGGGAAAGCGAGCGATTGGGGGATGAGGATGAAGCGTTTCTGGCGCGCACTTGGCGCTTGCGCGCAGAATCAAGCCGCGCCGCGCGCGGGGAGCCGTCAGAAGAGGCACCGAGCCCCAACGCAGAGAGCGACCATGCCGAACGCACGCCGGGAACGGTGTTTCGCGACACGCTGCGCTCGGGCGGACAAGGTCCTGAGATGGTCGTTGTGCCGGCCGGCAGTTTCACGATGGGCTCGCCGCCGGGCGAGGAGGGTCGTCAACCAGACCAAGGCACTTCATACCACGACTGGCCGGCGCACGAGGTCGCGATTCCTCGCGCGTTTGCTGTCGGCCGCCATGAGATAACCTGGGAGCAATGGGAGCGCTGTGTCGTCCAGCGTGGCTGCAACGACAACTCCAATCGTGGTCAAGTGCGAGGCGGCGATGAGGGGTGGGGGCGAGGAAGCATGCCAGTCATCAACGTTAGCTGGGTAGATGCGAACGACTATTCAACGTGGTTGTCGCGCGAAACGGGCGCGAACTATCGTCTTTTAACGGAAGCCGAGTGGGAATATGCCGCGCGAGCCGGAACACGGACACGGTTTTCGTGGGGCGACCAAGACCCAGTCTGCGACCCCCTCGCTCCGAATGGGGCGGCATTCAGTGGCTGCGAGGAGCGACGTCCTCGGCCCGTAGGTTCTTTTCGGCCAAACAGCTTTGGCCTCTTCGACATGCACGGCAACATCCGAGAGTGGGTTCAGGATTGTGGTTATGGGTACTCAATGTTTGAAAGCGAGCCGTCTCCAAGAGACGGCTCTACAATTGGCCGAGAGTGTCGCCATGCGAATACGACGACCGGTCGATTAATTCGCGGCGGTGACTTTATTTCCCGACAAAACGATATTCGTTCAGCATCTCGTTATGGTGTGATGCAAGGGTCAGAGGGTATGCACAACGGATTCAGAATCGCTCGCGACCTTGACTAGACTAATCAGCCGGGGACTGAGGATTTCGTTTGGGAAGATAGAGTGGAAATCCCATTCCCTTCGTTCTTCTTGTCCAAAATGCTTTATTCCATGCCCGAGAATGTAGCGGCAGCGCGGAGGCGCAACTGCGCTCCATTGCGAACGGTTCGGACCAGACGCATGGACAATCTTACTCCAACACGACGTGTTCGGACGGTTACGGAGAGCAAACAGCGCCGGTTGGATCGTTTGCAGCGAATGCTTTCAGCCTCTACGACATGCACGGCAATGTGTGGGAATGGGTGGAGGACTGCTACGCCGACAGCTATGCGGGCGCGCCAACGAATGGCGCCGCCGTAACCAGCGGCTCCCGCACGTACCGCGTCGCTCGCGGCGGCTCCTGGAGCAGCTCGCCTCGGTACCTCCGCTCCGCGTATCGCAACAGGGACACCCCGACGTACCGGGGCAACGGTTTAGGTTTTCGTTTGGCCAGGACCCTTTAGCCTCGTTCGTCAGAGTGAATCGACCAATCAGCCAGCGAGGCGCGGGATCGCAATAACTTACGCGGCTCAGCGCGTATCAGCCCGCGCAACTCAAATTGGCGTCCGCCTCCATCCTCACGGTCTGATGAACCGTGTTATGGCGATAAACAGTTGTAGACGGAGTTTTCGTGGCTCCGCGCTCACTCTGTCCTGGTTCGCCGCACCGCCAGTCGCGGCCGTTATTCGATCGGGCGTTCTTCGTTGAGGAGGTCGGTTTCGCCGCCGGCGGCGCGGTCTTCGGCGACTTGCCGGCGCAATTCATTGTCGGGAGAAACGTCAATCGTTTCCGCCGACGCTGGCGCCGGTTTGCTAGGCGTCGGGGCGGGCGCAGATGCGTGCGCGGCTTCGCCGGGCGTCTTGGCGGAGGCGTCATCCAGTCGCACGCGGTAAATCGGTTCGGGCAGGGTGAAGCCGCGTTCTTCAAGGACGTTCTTGGCCGCGCTGATTGCGGCGCTGCGGGCTTTCTGGAAATCGGTTTCGCGCTGATCGATCCAGGCGAAATACTGAATCACGATATTGCTGTCGCCGACCTCGCGAATGACCGCGCTGGCGGCGGGTTCGTCCAGAATGAAGCCGAGCGGGTTGAGCGCTTCCAGCCCCGCATTGCACGCCTCGATGGGATCGTCATTGGCGTCGACGCCAAGCTCGAACGAGAAGCGGCGCTCCGGATTGCGCGTATAGTTCAGCACGACGCCTTTGAATACCTGAGAGTTCGGTATACGGAGGTGATTGCCGTCCAGCGTCATCAATATCGTCGCCCGCGAGGTCAGACGCACGACCACACCTTCCAGATCGTTGATCACGACGTGGTCGTCGGCGCGAAATGGCTGGCGCAGGCTGAGCATGATGCTGGAGATGTAGTTTTCGATCGTATCGCGAATGGCGAAGCCCAGACCCAGGCCGATGACGCCGGCGGCTCCGGCGACTGCGCCGAACAGCGCCATCGCGTCCAGGACGCTGAGCGCGACAAGCAGACCGGCGATGAAGCCCGCGGCGCGCACGATCTGGCCCAGAAAGCGTGCGATGAAATCGTTGGGCGCGAGCATGCGCCAGAGCGGTTTGAAAGAGGCGATGAAATGCGCCGCCAGAAAGATCAGGAGAAAGGCGCTCAGCGCGATGAGATAAAGCGGCCAGGCCCGTCCGACGGCGCTTAAGGCCGCCAGCAGACTGTCGATCAGCGGCGTTACGTTTTCCGAAACGGTCAGTGTGCGTTCCAGATTGTCTTCGACCGTGACGACGCCTTCGATACGCGAGGCGATGTCGAGCGCGCGCCGCGCGGCGGCGTCGTTTGGCGCTGCGCCTGAGAGTTCGACAACGCCGTTGGAGACCGTTGCCTCGACGCCGGCGAGGGCGTCGAGCTCTCCGAAAATATTCGTGATGCGGCGGGCGATCGCATCATCGGCGCCGGCCGGCGGGACTTGTTGGATAACGGGATTTGCGCGCTCAGGCGGTCTTTCCTGCGCAGCCGCCGGCGTGCTCATCGCGATAAACGCGGCAAGGCTGAGCGCGAGCAATTTAAGCGTCATCGCGGCGTCCCGAAATTTCCTCATGCCGGCTCACCTTGCAGCGGAGGGCGCAGATGTCCGGAACTCGAAGGCAGGTCTGAGCGAAACATTATCGGCGCGCGGTGTAATTGCCAAACGCGCGTGCGTGGAGCCTGAGGCAATGCGCCGCCCACGGAGTTAATGTGCTCCGGAGCGGCGCATTGGCGGTCCTGACGTGCAGCGTTATTCGGCCGCAGCGGCGTTGACGCCGCCTTCCGCGATCCGCGACATCAAACGGTCGCCCTCATAAGTGTGATCAAGGCATTCCTGCAGGCGGTCGGCCTGATCGTTCAGCTCGAGCCGGCGGGCGAACGCCGTCACGCAGCCATAACCGGCGAGACCATAATGGGTCATACGCTGATATTGCGTTATGATCATCGCATCGCGCGCATCGTCGTCGCCGAAATCGGCGTCGAGCACATGGGCTTTGACCTCTTTAACGAGACCTTCCATGCCCTTGCAGAATTCATCGGTCGGATCTTCGTCATGCGCCCGAATGACGTCGGCGAGCGTTTCCATGCCGCGCTGAATGCCGTCGACCCCGCGGCTCAGCGCTTGTTTCAGCTCGTCATTGGTGGATGCGTCCGCGAGCTTGCGCGTCGCCTCAAGCGCCTGACGGTCGGCGCTGTACAGGTCCTGCAGCTGGTCGATATAGACGTCTTTGAGAGAATTGATGGCCATAGCGGTCGCCTTCGAAATTGCGGAGTGGGGACATTGCAATCAACGTGAAGGCGGAGAGATTGTTCCGAACGAAAGCCAGCCGCGCGCCGCAATTCCATCAAGTCGCGACCGACGCGTGCTTTCCGAGCCCGAATGGAAGTATGCGCCTCGATCTGGAAGCAAGGCCCGATTTTCCTGGGACGACCGGACGCCGCCATGCTCCACGACGTAGCGACTAGCGCGGATTTCCAGGACCGCCGAAATGATCGGCGCCGTTCCCGATTTGAAGGCTCTTGTCTCCCTTGAGCGCACAGCCTTGTCGATGAGCGCGGCGATGTTCGCAGGCGGGTCGTAGATTATTGCGAGGACGACGTAATAATTGCGTCGACTGATGGTGCGGCGTGCACGACCGGCGATTTCAAACGTCGCTTCATTCGTGGCGGCTGATGGAGTGGTCTGCTTGAAAGACTTGGCGCAGTCGGTCGCGGCGGATTCACGCCAACGGTTCAACGCGGATCGAGAGGCCGCTCACCGCCAATTTCTTGGTCTATACCGAACACGGAGCAGTTAAGCTGAATAAAGGCGTGTCATCATGGAGGCTCGCGCATCGCCCGAGCAGCCGGTCGATCACGCACCCTCCAAAATCGCTCGCGCGCACGCCGCCAGAGGCGCACAGGTCGCGCCATATTCCGGCGCGTCGTCAGAGACCGCCATGCCCTGGCGATAGCGCAGGCCGACGCCGTAATTGACCGAGGCGTATCGGAACAGATTAAGCGCCATATAGAAGTCAAAATGCGGATAGCTCTGTAAGCCGACCTTTTCCGCATATCGTCCCATGATTTCTTCCGCACTCGGCACGCCCAGCGCCGCTGTGTCGGTTCCATCCTCATAAAAGCCCTGCGGGTTGGGCGGCAGATAGTGGATGATGGCGAGGAGAGCCGCGTCGGCTGCGCCGTCGCCCAGGGTCGACATTTCCCAGTCCAGAATAGCGATGATCCGGGGCTCGGTCGGATGGATGACCATGTTTCCCATACGGATGTCGCCATGGACGAGCGTCGTGCGTTCTTGTTCTGGCACGCGCTTGGGCA
>JAUIEH010000252.1 GCA_030428405.1 Alphaproteobacteria bacterium | reverse complement strand
GGCCGCGCGCTGGAGCTCTCCCTGCCCATTGAAGCGCCGCCGGAAAACCCGCCGCGCGATCCGCGCATCCTGGTCGGCGCTCATCCCTTTGACGGCGCGGAAGTGGTCAATCTTTCCCCTGCGGTCAATCAGGATTTGGGTTCCGACCTTTTGCGCCGCGGCGTTGCGATCTACGCCCTCAATTACGGGGTCGCAGCGCGGATCGGTTTCCGTCGCGGCGACGTGATCGTTTCCATTGACGGCGTGCCGGCGACAGACGCTGCGACGCTGGAAATCCTGCTGCGGGAAAGAGAAGGCGCGCGGCTCTGGCAGGTGGAGTTTGAGCGCGGCGGACAGTTGCAAGCGGTACGCATCCGTCTCTAATGTGCACCTGCGAAGAGAATTGAGACAGACGGCGCCGAAAGCCCGATAGACTGACCATTGCGTCTCTTTCGTCTCGTTTGTCAGCGCGACTTAATTGCACAAGAGGCGCGAACCACACGCGCACTCTGTTTGGATTGCGGGGAAAGGGCATCTCATGTCGAATTTGAAACTGGCGCTTCTGGCGTCGGCTGTCGCCACATTGGGCTTGGCGGCTTGCCAGACGACGGATACGGCGACGACCAGCGACGACAACGTCACTTATGCTTCTGGATCGCGCGCGGCTGCTGAAGCGGCTCAGTCGGGCGACACCAGCGAAGTCGTTTGCCGTCGTGAGCGCGTCACCGGCCGTCTGATCGCCGAGCGCATCTGCATGACGCGCGGTGAGTGGGCGGCGACGGAAGAAGCCGGACGCGAAGCCAGCGACAATATTGAACGCAATGCGGTCGTGGGTCCGGTTCCCGGCTCCTGATCGATCACATCAGCATCGAGAAAGGGCGTAGCGCTGCTGCGCCCTTTCTTGTTTTGATCGCTCGTTGCAACCTCGGAACACGCCTCGCCACTGTAAGCTGCGCCGTCTTCGCTCCATAATGGCCTTGAAGTTCGCCGTCCCGACGCTTCACTGTATCGGGCGTGTGTGTGGGCTTGCGCGTTTCGCGTGAATGTAGGCGGGGTGGCTGCGATGCAATGCTGGCGTGCGACCGGAATCAGCGCTTTCGCATTTTGCGCGATTGCAACCGGTGCGTGCGAGACCACCCATGAAGAAACCGCCGAAGAAGCGACCACGCGCGTGTTCGCGCTCGGGCCCATGCCGGAGGGCGGCGACAATGTCCATCAGGGCGACGACATCGAAGAAGCGCTTGTTTGCCGGCGCGAGCGGATGACCGGTTCGCTAATTGTCGATCATATCTGCGTCACGCTGGAGGAATGGGAACGCAATGGCGGCGTTTACGGCGAGCCCGATCATGAGTTCTCCAACGAAGCGCAGGCGATCAGTCTGGACGACCAGAAATATCCCTGACGAACAAGCATCGATACTCGACAGGCGGTTATTCAGGATTGGACCGATCAGGCGTAACATTCAGCGCAGATAAGCGGTGCGGGGACCTTAAACGCCATGACCAGAATTCAAGCAGTATTTTTCACCGCGGGGCTGATCGGGTTGGCGGCGTGTCAAACCACAGGCGCGGAAAATACGGCTTCGAACGATCGATTCGCAGTGGGCTCTCGTGCGGCGGCGGAAGCGGCGGTAACGGGCGACGGCGAGGTTCTGTGCCGTCGTGTCATTCGTACAGGGACGTTGTTTCACGGCAATATCTGCCTCACGCTGGACGAGTGGGAAGCCGTGCGCGAAGAAGGCCGCGAGGCGCTCGCGAACATGGATCAACATGTGCCGCAAGGGAACGTTCCCGACCAGGTGTCGGCGCCTGGCGCGGGCAAATGGCCCTAAGATTCAAGACATCGATCACTTGCCCTCGTTCATGATCCAGACAGCCGCGCGATCTGTGCGGCTGTATTTTTTTTGGCCAGCGTCCAATTGCGCGCCTCAGCGTCCCAGCAGACAGACCTACATGAATACTCGACAGGCGGTTATTCAGAATCCGCCGCTGTTTCAGTACTATGTTGGTGAAGCGGGGAAAAACGGAAGGGCGACATGAAACCGATTCATGCGGCGATTGCGGCGGTAGGCTTGATTGGTCTGACGGCGTGCCAAACAACCGGAACGGAAGAATACGCTCACAATGACCGGTTTGCGCGCGGCTCGCGCGCAGCGGCGGAAGCAGCGATAACCGGCGAGGGCGAAGTGCTCTGCCGTCGTGTCATCCGTACAGGGACGCTGTTCCACGGCAATATCTGCCTGACGCTGGATGAATGGCAGGCCGTGCACGAAGAAGGCCGCGAGGCGCTGGCCAATATGGATCAGCACGTGCCGCAGGGAAATGTCTCGGGGCTCGCGCCAACGCCTGGCGGCGGCAAATGGCCTTGATCGGCTGAGGGCTCAGACGGCCGCGCAATTTGCGCGGCCGTTTTCGCTTTGACGCGCGCGCCGCACTGGCGGATCGTGACGCGCGATGAGCGATCTATTCCAAGCCTCCGGCCTCGACGCCGACATGTCTGCGCCTTTGGCGGAGCGCTTGCGGCCGCGCAGTCTCGACGAGGTCGTCGGCCAGGAACACATCACCGCAGCAGATGCGCCGATCGGCAGGATGCTGGCCAAGAACCGGCTCGCCTCGATCATTTTATGGGGACCGCCCGGCGCCGGCAAAACCACGATCGCGCGCCTGCTCGCCGACGCCGTCGATTTTGAATTTGAGCCCATCTCCGCGATTTTCTCGGGCGTGAAGGATTTGCGCGCCGTCTTTGACCGCGCGCGCGCGCGCCGGTCGACCGGCCGCTCGACCTTGCTCTTCGTCGATGAGATCCACCGCTTCAATCGCGCACAGCTCGACGCGTTTCTGCCCGTCGTTGAGGAGGGCGCCGTCACGCTGATCGGCGCGACCACAGAGAATCCAAGCTTTGAGATCAACGCAGCGCTTCTGTCGCGCTGCCAGGTCCTTGTGCTCAAGCGTCTCGATGATGCAGCGCTGGATGCGCTGCTGGCGCGCGCGGAAGACCATGTCGGCGCCAAGCTGCCGCTCGATGAAAGCGCGCGCGATGCGCTCAAAGCGATGGCGGACGGCGACGGGCGCTACCTCCTGAACATGGCCGAAGAGCTGTTCGCGCTGGAAGCGGATGCGCCTTTGTCGAGCGCGGAGCTTGCGCAGATTCTGCAAAAGCGCGCGCCCGCCTACGACAAGGATCGCGAGGAGCACTACAATCTCGTCTCCGCGCTGCATAAGGCCGTGCGCGGATCAGATCCGGACGCGGCGCTTTACTGGCTCGCCCGCATGCTCTCGGGCGGCGAGGACCCGTTATTCATCGCCCGCAGGCTGGTGCGCATGGCGAGCGAGGATATCGGCATGGCCGATCCAACGGCGCTCTTAGTCACGACGGCGGCCAAGGACGCCTATCATTTCCTTGGTTCGCCCGAAGGCGAGCTCGCACTCGCTCAGGCAGTCGTCCATCTGGCTGCGGCGCCCAAGTCGAATGCGGCTTATCGCGCGTTCGGCGCAGCGATGCGCTCAGCTAAAGAGACCGGCTCGCTTGCGCCGCCGGCGCATATTCTCAACGCGCCCACGCAGATGATGAAGGAACTCGGCTATGGCGCGGGCTATGACTATGACCACGACGCTGAAGACGGGTTTTCGGGGCAGAACTATTTTCCCGACGGCATGGCGCGTCAGCGCTTTTACGCGCCCACCGATCGCGGCCGCGAAGCCGGCGTGAAGGAGCGGCTCGAACGTTTCGCTGAATTGCGCAAGGCGCGGTCGAAGACGAAATAGCGCGCGCGCTGAGACGATTTTTCACGGGATGGCGCGCGCTGACGGCGTGACGTCGGCGCCGGCAAAAGGTAATCGAGAGGAAAGCGCTGCTTCGAAATGGCGGCAGGCGGCGCGCAAAAGCTTCAGGCGGGGAGAGCTGATGACCATCATTTATGCGCGCGAGCTGGAAGTTGAGATTGACGATTTCGCGGATGTGCTGCGACGCGCCGGGATGAGCGCGCGCCGCCCGGTCGACGACCGCGCCAAGCTCGAATCGATGGTCAGAAGCGCGGATTTGTGGGTGGTCGCGCGCGACGCGGAGCAGGACGGCAAGATCATCGGCGCCGCGCGTTGTCTGAGCGATTTCGTGCAGACCTGCTTTTGCTCCGAACTCGCCGTCGATGAGGCCTATCACGGCCGCGGCGTCGAACAGAAAATCTTCGAAGCCGTCAGCGCCGAACTTGAGCCTGGCTGCACGCTGCATCTGATCGCGGGACCGGGCGAGGAAGCCGGCGCTGAGGCGCTTGGCCTCTCGCGTCTCACCTCCGCTTATGGCGTCGGCGTTTCCGACATGGCGCCGGCGTGAGCAATAATTTGCGCGACGACGGATGAAATCTGTTCTGCTCGTAGCGCTCGGCGGCGCCATCGGCGCATTGGGCCGGTTCGGCCTCGGCGCGCTTTCCCAGCGGTTGAGCCAGTCCGGCGCGTTGCGCGCATTGCCCGAGCACTGGCCGACCGGCACCTTCGCCGCCAATCTCCTCGGCGGGCTCGCCATCGGTATGTTTGTGGAATGGGCGGCGTTGCGCGCGGGCGCGCATAACCGCGAGTGGATGTTGTTCGTCGTGACCGGCGTGCTCGGCGGCTTCACGACGTTTTCGGCGTTCTCGCTGGAGATCGTCCGCATGATGCGCGCGCGCGAACATGTTCTGGCGGCGAGCTATGTCGGTCTGTCGGTCGCACTCGCGGTCGGCGCGGTGATGATCGGCATGGCGCTGGGCCGACGCCTGTTCGCATGAGCGGGGTCCAGCTCATCGAGGTCGATGACGGCGAGGCTGGCGCGCGTCTGGACCGTTGGTTCAAGCGCCGCTTTCCCCATATCGGCCGTGGTCAGCTCGAAAAGCTGCTGCGCACGGG